>CAIQGA010000024.1 GCA_903871235.1 uncultured Chlorobiaceae bacterium | reverse complement strand
GATACAGATGAGACGCACATCCCTGTTCCACCGACGGCACAGCCCATCGCTTCGAGTTCGCGGATCAACGGCACTACCTTCGCCTCGTTGGGCGTCAAAAACTCAACGTTGTTGCGTACGGTGAAGCGAAGATAACCGTCACAGTACTTGTCGGCAACATCACACAGCCTCCGGAGCATATCAACCGTATCCTGACGGGGCGTTCCTGCCCGGACCGTGTAGATGGTGTCACCACTCTGTGCCACATGCTTCAGAACTCCGGGCTTGGGAATTTCGTGATATTTCCACTGCCCGTAGTTTTTTCTTACAACCGGATGCAAGGCCTCCTCATAGCTGTGAGGCCCCGACTCCACGGTTTTCCACTTTTTTTCAGGACTGCTCATAGTGTTAGTTCCTTATAAATTATTCCTGCCTGCATGAGTAGCATTCAATCAACCGGGCGCTCAGTACCTTGCCTTGAAATAGGGATTGTCGCGAGGCCTTGTCACCATATTGATGTTGGCTTCGAGACCGACGCCTTCAAGGAAGAGCTTCAAGCCGACACGCTCAATCGTTTCACCGATACGTTCGTGATCAAGGCCGTTGTCATCCCACCAGTCGATAATTCCCTCGACCAGTTCGATAAACTCATCCATATCCTCGTCACTCTCCATCTTCATGAAGGGCACAATCAGCGAGCCCATGTTGACACCGACCTTGAGGGTGTTCTTTCCGCCCATCAAGAGGGAAATTCCACGCTCATTGCCAGGAGAGAGCGCTTTTGGCATGACATTCAGGCAGTGCATACAACGCACGCAGTCCCTGCTGTCGATGACCATTTCACCATCCTTGAGCGATATGGCCTTGGTCGGGCAAAAATTGATAACCTGGTTCACCAGTGCATCCGTGCCGTTCTTTTCGACCCAGGCGGTAACCTCTTGGGGTTCAATCTGGATAGCATCCTTCCATGTTCCAATAACCGCCAAATCTGAGCGCATGATTGCATTGGTACAATCATTCGGACATCCTGAAAACTTCAGTTTGATTTTATAGTTCCACTCTGGACGATGCAGTGGCCCCACAAAATGTTTGAGCAGCTTGAGATGCGCCTTGAGATCATCGTAGCAGGCATTCTCGCAGCGACCCGGTCCGATACAGGAGACCGCCGTACGCATACCGGCGCCAGCACCACCAAGATCCCAGCCAGCCTGATTCAGCTCATCAAAACAGGCCTGAACCTTCTCCTGCTCAATACCTTGCAACATGATGTCGCCGGTTTGACCATGCAGGGTAATTATTCCGCTGCCATACTTCTCCCAGGTATCACAAAGCCCCCTGAGCATCGCTGTATTGTAGTGCAGTCCCGGTGCTGGCTGAATTCGCATGGTGTGAAATTCAGCAGCTTCCGGAATCTTGTCTTTGATCATTGAGTAGCGTGTGATAACGCCGGCACCATAACCGTCCACAGTGACGAGACCGCCTTTCCAGTACCCCATTTTGGTATTGTAGGAATACTCAAGCTGATCCATAACCCCGCGCAGCATGGGCTTTTCTGTTCTTTCTGCAAGCTCCTTGAACCCTGAAATAAAACTTGGCCATGGCCCTTTTTCCAGTTCATCAAGCATAGGTGTTGGATTAAGAAACTTTCCGTTTCCTTCCTTGCCACCCTCTTTTTCTCGCATTACTTCATCCGAAGCAGCCTTTTGAGCCTCTTCCATCATGACCTCCTTTGATTCACAGTAAATTGGGATCAGCAAACCTCTCTTCATCCATTAAACACAACCCGTAGGTTTCGGCAATCCCGCAATTTTACAGGCCTGCAAACCTGGTCCTTTTGGAAAAAGCCCGTACAGAAATTCGGATGCCTCTTTTTTGTCCATCCCCTTCTCGTTGGCAATAGCCTTGGTAAGCACCTTCACTGCCGGGGCAATCTGGTACTCCTCATAATAGCCTCTGAGAAATTTGATGAGATCCCAATGCGCTTCAGTCATTTCAATCTCCTCACCCACTGCCAGCACACCCGCGACATCCTCTGTCCAGTCTTCGAGATTCACGAGATATCCATTCTCGTCTGTTTCATAACGGACACCATTGACTTCAATCGGCATAATTTGCTCCTTTACTGGTTAATACAATATTATATTGCGAGTTACGTCTTTTTAAACTTCAACAGAAGGGTGAGATGGAAACGATAGCGAAAGAGCGTTACAATTACACGCACTGACGATCACGAATTTACACACCAGGCTTCAAATTCCGGAATTTTTTTTTACAAGAAACCACTATAACCGACACCTCTGCTCACGAGCTTTATATGCAGAGGCCAGTGAGACGAATGTTTCTGCCCAAAGAGGATTGGCCACAACATGCAAATGCGCAAACGATGCAAACACATTCCGGTAGAGCGCCCCATCACTTTTTCCTGTTATCCCCTCTCCCCGGATAACATCAAACTGAAAGGAGTGATCGGTGGCTGGCAAAAGCACCCGGGAATAATGAAATTCATGGGCCTTGACACACTCCCCTTTCCTGAACCAGGGCGAATCTTCCCTGCTTTTCAAATCAACATATCCGTGACCCGCAGGAATTTGGCCAAAGCTGATATCAAAAGGAAGAACACCTGCCAGTTGATAGCTTTTCCCCTCCCAGGTGGCATGTTGACAAAGATAAATTAACCCCCCGCATTCAGCATAGACAGGCATATCTCCCTCAATTTTCTCGCGGACATCACCCAGCAACCCCTTGTTTGAACTCAATACTTCAAAGAACGATTCGGGAAAGCCACCACCGAGATAGAGTGCATCAACATCAGGCAATGAGCTCTCCTCAAAAGAGTTGATGAAGACGATCTCTGCGCCGTTGTTCCTCAATGCTTCGAGGTTTTCCGGATAATAAAAACAGAACGCCGCATCCTTGAATACCCCGATTTTTGCTCTTGCCGCAACATGCGTCCCTGAATTTTCCTGCCTTCGCACCTCCATCGGAGGGGCCTCATGAAAGAGGGCAAGAAGAGCTGGCATGTCACAATAACGTTCAACCCTTTCTGCCGCAACCTGAATAAATTTTTCAGCCTCGACCGTTTCGGCCACGGTTGTCAAACCAAGGTGCCTTTCAGCAAGAAGCAGCTCCGGATCATAAGGAATCGCTCCAAGTACCGCCACTCCGCAATAGTGTTCAATCGCACGACTCAGCTTTTCTGCGTGCCGCAAACTTTTTACCTGATTGAGTATGACTCCCTTGATATCCGCTCTGGGTGTCATCGCCTGCATACCCATAACCAGTGCTGCTATCCCCCTGTTCATTTTCCGACTGTCAACCACCAGTACCACCGGAGCTTCAAGCATTCGGGCAAGTCCGGCACTGCTGTCGGAACCATCAAGAGAGATTCCGTCGTGCAGCCCATGATTACCTTCTATAAGAGCGAGGCTTGCACTTTTGCCAGCGCTCTTTGCCTGAAACAATTCAAGGCACCCCTCTTTTCCCATCAGCCAGGGGTCGAGATTAGAGCACTCTGCTCTACTGGCCAACCTGTGCCATTCGGGGTCGATATAATCCGGCCCTTTCTTGAAACTGTTGACCGCAATTCCCTGATTTGCAAAATGTCGTAAAAGACCAAGAGTGACCGTTGTTTTTCCTGCGCTCTTGTGGGGAGCAGACAGCATCAGACGAGGCACTTTTACCACCTCCATTTCACCTCCGCCCACTACGCTTTATCAGTGACTTACTTTTTCTTGATAAAGAAGGTATGAACACCGGCTGATTCTGTATGAGCAACAAGTTCATGCCCGGTACGGTTTGCCCATGACGCCATGTCATTGACTGAACCTGGATCAGTCGCGATCATTTTCAATATCTCTCCACTGTTCAGTGAATCAATCGCTTTTTTGGTTTTCAGAATTGGTAAAGGGCAATTCAGGCCTTCACAATTCAGCTCCAGGTTGCTTACAATTTCACTCATAATAAAACTCCTGATGATAGTGTATTTATTTCAAATTTTTCTGGTCTGGCCTCGGGGCCTTTTGCTCCGGGCGCAGCTTTACGGTAAAATAATCGTCCGCTTCACCCTCGTCTACAAGAGCCCCGGCACTGCTCCAAAGAGGTTCTTCATAATCGTTCCACCCCCTCAACCCCGTACGCAATGAAAAAACATGTTCATAGCCCAGCAACTGCATGGATTGTACTGCAAGAGCGCTGCGGGAACCTGATCGGCAAACCACAACAATCTCCCTGTTCCTTGCCACCACCAATTCCGGCACCGTATCCTCATAATCCCACTCACAAGCAGATTCCAGAATGCCCCTTGGAACATTGATGGAGCCCTTGATATGCAGTGCATTAAACTCATCGGGCTCACGCACATCAAGAATAAGAATATCCAAATTCTCTGCCATACGCGCCACGAGATCCCACGGCATAATCTCTTTGATCTCCGGCAAACAATTCTTGACAAGCTCTCTGTAACTCAGCATGATCAGAACTGTTTTCTGTCAGATAAAAAGCGAGATATCAGCGTCGGCCGCATACTCAAGAAAGGTTGCCGCGCCACCATATTCAACACCGTCAATGAACTCCTCCTTGTCAAACCCGAAAACCTCCATGGTCATCTGGCAGGCAATAAAGCGAACACCAAACTCCTGACACATGCCACGAAGTTGCTCGATGGTAGCAACGCCTTTCTTTTTGAAAGTTTCCTTCATCAGTTTGGTAGCCATACTATCGAAACCAGGCACATTACCGGAAATGATATTCGGTACCGGCCAGTTGATCGACTGAAAATCTTTGCTGCCAAACGGCATTTTCATTGGCATTGCAGGATTACTATGAGGAGATACTTTGGCATCAATCTCCTTTTTAAGCAATGGCAGACCATAAAAGGTGAAGAAAATAACCGCTTCCATATCCATGGCCGCAGCAGTTGAGGCCAGAATGAAAGGAGGATAACCCCAGTCGAGAGTTCCCTGGGATGCAATGATTGCAAGTTTTTTAGTATCAGCCATAACTCTTAAATTTTCCCGATTACGCTTTTCTGAAAGACGGAGAGTACAAATGTTCCGGCAAAGTCTCTTGCCACCAGCAAACAATGCAGTGCAAAAAAAGTTGACGGATAATCAATGGCCACCGGATACGATTCCCGCTGCGGCAAAAACAAGTACCAGTACCTGCAGCAACGTCATAACAGCATAAATCATATCTTTTTCCTTCAAAAAAAGAGGAATGATAACCGCAAGGCAGAGCATTGTTACCGATGAAAGATAGACGACGGAGGCGTAACTGAGAACATCGCCCCGACCCAATTGGTAAATCCAGTCCCATCCGGAAGGAACAGGAACAATTTTGTGCAATTCTGCTGCCCGAAGGCTCCAATGCATAGCCACCTCTGCAGGAGAAACCGTGGAGGGAAGCAATTGAAAGACGTAGACAAGATAACCTGCTACAACAAAAATAATTCCCAACGTAGAGGTCCAGGAGAGTACCGTGGCATAGGTCAACTGAATCCTGTTTGCGTGAAGCTGTTGTTTCATAGTTGAGTTAACGTCAGAT
>CAIQGA010000023.1 GCA_903871235.1 uncultured Chlorobiaceae bacterium | reverse complement strand
TTCGCTCAGCATCCGAATAGGCAATTACCAGAAAGGAGTCATTCTGCCCCTTTTTCTGGCAGGCATGAGGGTAGCTGAAGCCGGCTATGAAGAGAAATGGCTGAAAATTGAGTTCAGAAAAAAAGAGGGCACTCCGGTCAAATCATAAGATTTTATAAATTAAAAGCCTCCCCCATTTTCATGATGCGGGGAGGCTTTTAACTAAAGGGAGGTCGTTAAAAAGAGCGCACAGGACGGACAAAATCAGCATCCATCTTGTTGTCTGCGAATTGATAGCCATTACTGAAAAGCTGTACCCAGGCGGTGGTTGCACTGTTTTCAGTCGAACTCCAGTAATCATACTCTGCAAACCCGCCAACAACAGCTTTGGTGAGATAGAGCTTGTTCAACTCATCCTTGCTTGGTAAATACCAGTCGTTATTGCCTCCACCATTGTATGCGGATGCCACCGCGGCAGCAATAGTCGGATGGGTAGCCGCAGGACATTTTGCCAATATCTTTTTGGTATTTTCAGCTCCCTGACCTATAGCCTGGCTTGTAGTAAAAATTTGCACATACGAATCAGCCTTTCTTTCCGTGGTCTTTTTGCCGACACCCCAGAAATACATTCCCGGCTTTCCAACAGAACCTTTAATATTAATATCTTCCGTGGCTGCAATCAGCCCGTGCTGGTTCACAGCATCGTAACCAGAATCACCTGGTTGCAGGATATAGAAGACAATACCGCCACCGTATTGGTCGCCAACAGAAATCGGGACAGCAGAGGATATTGTTGACAGTGCGAAAATACTTAGAGCGACAAGAAATGAGGCCGCCCATAACCGCGCACTGCGCGCTTTTGAAATAAATTTCATAATGGTTACTATTAAGGTTATCCAAAAATGAACTACTTTATGACGGCTTCGCCACACCATAGTTGATGAATTTATATCTTTTTCCCGTAATTTTATTAAAATTTTTCGCCAAGCCGATCATAGCACAGTAATTGCCCTGTGATATAGTGTTAAGTTATTTATTATATCACAAAAAATACAAGTGACGAGCATTCTTGATATGGTCTTTTACGATTAAGCTCAACACAAAAAAGTGGCTCACCCTCCATTTGTGATGATTATATTGGCTTCAAAAAGAATAATTTGTGATCTTCGGTGATAACTTTTTACTGATCAATGGATAAACAACTCTTGCTGGGCGCTGAAGCCATTGCTCTTGGCGCTCTTGATGCTGGAATATCAGGCGTCTATGCCTACCCCGGAACCCCTTCGACCGAAATCACCGAATACATCCAGAAAAACAAGCACGGCCATGAGCAGCCGGTACGATCGACTTGGTCTGCCAATGAAAAAACAGCTTATGAGGCTGCGCTCGGCATGTCGTACGCCGGGAAGCGGGCTCTTGTCTGCATGAAGCATGTCGGGCTTAACGTCGCGGCTGATCCCTTTATCAACTCGGCCATTACCGGGGTCAACGGCGGGCTGGTCGTTGCTGTGGCGGATGACCCATCCATGCACTCGTCTCAAAACGAACAGGACAGCCGGGTATACGGCAAATTTGCCATGGTGCCGGTAGTTGAGCCCGCTTCTCAGCAGGAGCTTTATGATGCCACACGGTATGCTTTCGATCTGTCGGAATCGGTGCAGCTTCCTGTGCTGCTCAGGCTTACCACAAGGCTTGCGCACTCACGTGCGGGGGTAAAAAGCTCGGCAACACGCATTCAGAACCCACTCAATGCCCTCTATGCTCCCGAACGCTTTGTTTTGATGCCGCAAAATGCCCGCCGTCAGTACAACAACCTCCTCGGAATGCAGGATCGGCTTGAAGAGCTTTCGGAGCACTCGTCGCTGAACCGCCTCGTCCCCGGCAAGGGAAAAAACGGCGTTCTTGCTTTCGGTATTGCTTTCAACTATGTGATGGAGGTGCGGCAGGCATTCGGCCTCGACTTTCCCATCCTCAAAATTGGTCATTACCCTTTACCCAAAAAGCAGATAGAAGCGTTCTTCAATACCTGCGAGACCATCCTTGTGGCGGAAGAAGGCTATCCGGTTTACGAAGAGCTGCTGAGAGGATATTTCGGCCTCCAGAACGATAAGCAAATAAGGGGGCGCCTCGACGGAACCCTCCCCCGCGCCGGAGAGCTTAATGCCGACAGGGTCGCTCATGCGCTTGGTGTGACAAAAAAAGAGGTCATGCCGGTTCCATCAATCATGGTGAACCGCCCGCCTGAACTCTGCAAAGGTTGCGGCCATCGCGATCTCTACGAAGCGCTCAACACGGTCATGAGCTCATGCAAGGAGCAGCACGTCTTTTCCGATATCGGCTGCTACACCCTCGGGGCTCTTGCGCCTTATAACGCCATTCACACCTGCGTCGATATGGGCGCATCAATCACCATGGCCAAGGGCGCCGCAGATGCCGGGCTCCGGCCTGCAGTCGCGGTCATCGGCGATTCAACTTTCACGCACTCCGGAATGACCGGCTTGCTTGATGCCATAAACGACCGCACCTCCTTGACCGTTATCATCGCCGACAACGATACCACAGCCATGACCGGCGGCCAGGACTCTTCGGCCAATGGCTCAAAAATTCTGGCAATATGCCGCGGGCTCGGCGTGGAAGAAGCGCATCTAAGAACCATCATCCCGCTGAAATCGCATCTCGCAGAAAACATTGCTGTGCTCCAGGAGGAGATCAATTGGGATGGCGTTTCGGTGGTCATTGCTGTACGGGAATGTATTGAAACCGCTGCACGGAAAAAACGGAACCCTGCAGCTAACGCTTAACGAGTACTATGCAGATCAATATTATTCTTGCCGGAGTCGGCGGACAGGGAATACTCACCATCGCGGCAGTGATCGATCTTGCTGCCCTGCAAAGCGGCCTCATCGTTCGTCAGGCAGAGGTGCACGGCATGAGCCAGCGCGGCGGAGCGGTGCAGTCGCACCTCCGGATTGCTGATCAGGAGATTTACTCCGACCTCATCGCAGAAGGCACGGCCGACCTGATCCTTTCGGTGGAACCTCTTGAAGCATTGCGCTATCTGCCTTTTCTCGCTTCAGAAGGCCGGATTGTTACCTCCACAGACCTTTTTATCAACATGCAGGGCTACCCGGCTATGGAGCATATCCATGCCGAACTGCACCGCACAAACAGGCCGGTACTCGTCAACGCAGCGGAACTTGCCCGCAAGGCTGGCAGCCCGAGAACTTCAAACATGGTCATGCTCGGCGCCGCCGCACCCTTTACCGGTCTTGCTTCACAAGAACTTGAAGCCTCTATCGAGAAGCTCTTTCGGGCAAAAGGAGCTGAAATTGTTGCCATGAACATCCGGGCATTTAGAACCGGACAAGCATTATCTCAACATCAAGCAACTGAGACATGATCTGGAACAAGCAGTATGAATGCATGGAGCGCGAAGAGCTCCTGAAACTTCAGGGCGAACGGTTAAAATCCATGGTAAAAAGGGTCTATGACACCGTTCCTTTCTATCGCAAAAAGCTGGCGGAGATGGGCATCGAACCGGGTGACATCACCACCATCGACGACCTGAAAAAGCTCCCTTTCACCACCAAGCAGGATCTGCGCGACAACTACCCCTTCGGCCTCTTTACCGTGCCGCAGACCGATATTGTCCGCCTCCATGCATCCAGCGGCACAACTGGAAAGTCCACCGTTGTCGGCTACACCCACAACGACATCCAGATGTGGAGCGAAGTGGTTGCCCGTTCGCTCACCATGGCAGGAGTAACCAAGTCCGACATCATTCAGGTCGCCTATGGCTACGGCCTTTTTACCGGCGGGCTCGGCCTGCATTACGGTGCTGAAAAAGTCGGAGCTTCCGTCATTCCCATCTCAGGCGGCAACACAAAAAAACAGCTCCAGCTCATGGAGGACTTTGGCTCTACCGTGATTGCCTGCACCCCCTCATACGCAGCATACCTTGGCGAAGCTCTTGTTGCGGAGAAAATCGACCCCCGTAACATCAAGCTGAAGGCCGGTATTTTCGGCGCAGAACCATGGACAGAAGAGATGCGCTCACAAATTGAGCACCTGCTTGGCATTAAGGCGTACGACATTTACGGACTCAGCGAAATCATTGGGCCAGGCGTATCAATGGAGTGCCACTGCCAGAATGGTATGCATATTTTTGAAGACCATTTTATCCCCGAAATCATTAACCCCGATACGTGCGAGGTGCTACCCTTCGGAGAGTTGGGCGAACTGGTCTTTACTCCAGCAACCAAGGAGGCAATGCCGCTGATTCGCTACCGTACACGCGACTTGACCCGCCTTCATGCGGATAAATGCGAATGCGGCCGCACACTGGTCAGAATGGAAAAATGCCTGGGCCGTTCGGACGATATGCTCATTATCCGGGGCGTCAATGTCTTCCCGTCACAGGTTGAATCGGTATTGCTTGAAATGAGCGAAACCAAACCGCACTACGTTCTGGTTGTCGAGCGCGAAAACAACCTCGACATTCTTGAAATCCAGGTCGAGATTGAAGAGCAGTTCTTTTCTGACGAGATTAAGGAGCTTGAGGGACTCCGCCAGCGCATCAAGATCAATATCGCCAGCACCCTCGGTATCAACGCATCCATCAGGCTGGTTGAACCCGGCACTATAGAGCGCAGCATGGGTAAGGCAAAGCGGGTTATCGACAAACGTAAAACCAGTTATCCTGGCGAGAGATGCTGATCGCATCGAAGAATACCTGTTTCGTTACATAGGCAACTATTCATCGGCTTTCGTGAGCCAAGGGCTGCATTCTGAGCAGCCCCTGATCACTCTTCTTTAGTCGCATAAAAAACCTTAACGACCTTGATGACGGTTATGCGTGCTTATGCACCGGCCATCATGGCTTCAACATCGGCCTTAACTGTTCCGATCGGTTTGATTCCGAATTTCTCAACCAGCACCGCTGCAACATTTGGAGTCAAAAACTCGGGAAGTGTTGGTCCGAGGCGAATGCCTTTTACTCCCAAAAAGAGCAGCGCAAGCAACACCGTAACCGCTTTCTGCTCATACCAGGCTATATCGTAGGAGATCGGCAGATCGTTGATATCCTCCAGCTCGAATACCTCCTTGAGTTTAAGGGCAATAACCGCAAGTGAGTAAGAGTCGTTGCACTGGCCGGCATCAAGCACGCGTGGAATGCCGCCGATATCGCCAAGCTCAAGCTTGTTGTAGCGGTACTTGGCGCACCCTGCCGTCAGGATGATGGTATCGTCCGGCAGAGCGCCGGCAACATCGGTATAGTAGTGGCGGGAGTTGTGACGTCCGTCACAGCCGGCCATCACCACAAAGCGCTTGATGGCTCCGCTCTTGACCGCAGCAACCACTTTATCTGCAAGGGCAATAACCTGGTTATGCGCAAAACCGCCGGTGATGGTACCGTTTTCAAGCTCTTTCGGCGCCTGGCAGGTTTTTGCCAGCTCAACAAGTGCGGAGAAGTCTTTCTGACCACCTTCAGGCCGTGCTGGAATATGCTTCAATCCTGGATAACCTGCCATGCCGGTGGTAAACATCCGGTTACGGTAGGATTCGCGAACCGGCACAATGCAGTTTGTTGTCATGAGAATCGGGCCATTGAAGGTGTCGAACTCCCGGTCCTGCGCCCACCACGCACTGCCGTAGTTACCAACAAAGTGGGAATACTTCTTGAATGCCGGATAGTAATGAGCCGGAAGCATCTCGCAGTGGGTATAGACATCGACTCCGGTTCCTTCCGTCTGCTTCAGGAGGTCTTCCATATCGCGAAGGTCATGGCCTGAAATAAGAATACCGGGTTTTTGGCCGACACCGGTTTTCACTGTGGTGATTTCGGGATGGCCGTAGGATTCGGTGTTGGCCTTGTCGAGCAGCGCCATTGCCTTGACGGCAACTCCTCCGGTTTCGAGTACCAGCGCGGTCAGTTCATCTGCCGAAAGATCTTTGGTCAGAGCAGCAAGCCCTTTGACGTAAAACGCATAGATCTCGTCATCATGGTAACCGAGCACTGCGGCATGGTCGGTATAGGCGGCAAGGCCCTTGATTCCATAGAGCACAAGGCTTTTCAGGGAGCGAAGATCTTCATTCGTACTAAGCGCCTCAATACCGGATGTCTCCGCTTTTGCAAGAAACTCCGCCTTCGTCTTGCCATTCCAGATTGCTGCATCATGATCGGCGGGCTGATCCACGGAAGCATTCAATTCATCACGCACTTCAAGTGTTTTGAGAATCTGCGCAACAATGGCATCCTCATCAAAGTTGGTGTTGGTGACGGTCACAAAAAGCGACTCGCTGATCAGTTGACCTACTTTCCTGCCAAGGCCTCCCTCCATCTTTGCTCCTCCTACCTTTTCGGCAGCCAGAGCCAACCCTTCGGTTGCATAGACAAGCATATCCTGAAGTTTCGCCGTCGTATCGTCCTTTCCGCAGACACCCCTGATGGCACAGCCTGTTCCATGAACGCTTTCCTGACATTGGTTACAATACATTCCCATTGTTTATTTCTCCTTGTTTGTTGTTGTTGTGTCCGGCGACAGCATTGAAGCCTGCATTGAGGCCTGCATTTTGTCTGCTGCCGCACCTTCTTTATCGCCGATTTTTTCTTTGACTGAGGCTCTGCTGTTGTATGCAGCAAGGAGCAACCGCTTGTTGCCGGGCTTTCTGTCGATGATTTCACTGAAGTCTTTCAAAGCGCCATACAGGTCACCAACTTTGACTCTTGCAATGCCCCGGTTTCCGTATGCCGTGATCGCTTCGCGGAACCTCAATCCAATCTTTAAGGCTATCGAGTAATCCTCGATGGCTCCGGCATAGTCACAGGTGCTGCTCAGTGCATTAGCCCTGTTGCAGTATGCATCCGCATTGTCCGGTTCTGCAAGAATTACACGGCTGATCTCCGTTGCCGTTCCCCTGTATCCTCCCATCGCATCTTTCAGCATTGTCTTTTCAACCTTAAAAGTTAAAGCTCCCCGCTCATGAGGGATACATCCTATACCCACTCTTCCGACAGGGTTTCGCCCTGCAGACTGATCACTACCTTTTTCACCGGCACTTTACGCGTTGCCTTGCGCAGCGCTTCAGCAACAATCGACATCAATCCTCCACAGCAGGGCACTTCCATAATGGCAACGGTGATGGTGTTGATGTGCGCCGTATCAATCATGACGGCAAGTTTGTCGACGTAGACATCCATCTCCGAATCGAGCTTCGGACAGGCAATCGCCAGGCTTTTGCCGCTCATGAACTTTCCGTGAAAATCGCCGACAGCAAATGCTGCACAGTCAGCAGCAAGCAATAAATCGGAACCCTGGAAATAGGGTGCCTGTGGTGAAACAAGGTGAAGCTGAATCGGCCACTGGCGGAGTGCGCTTTGAACTGGTGTACCGGGCATAGCGGCAACCGCTGTATCCGATTCACCCTTGGTATTGAAATCTATAGTCCTGCTGCCAGGGCACCCACCGGTGTGCGGTGCGTGGTGGTGCGCTGCATGGGTCTGCTTATTTGCCGATTGGCGAACAGCCTCATGTTCAAGCGGATTGGCAATTCCCTCTTCTTCGAGGTATTCAAGTGCCTGCTGAAAAAAGTCGTTCTGGCCATGATCCATAAGGTGATGCAGATGAGCCGCAATAACATTGGCTCCGCCTTTTGCAATGCTCTCATGCATGACGCGCTTTTCGTCATAGGGTTCAGCTTCACGGGTTACAATTTTCATTGCTCCAGTCGGACAATGGCCGATACAGGCGCCAAGTCCATCGCAAAAAAGGTCACTGATGAGGCGGGCTTTGCCATCGATCACCTGCAAAGCTCCTTCAGGACAACCCGGAATGCAGTCGCCGCATCCGGTACAGCTTTTTTCATCTATTGTGATAATCTGTCGTTTCATTTTTTACTCCTTTTATGGGTTCAACACTGCCTGCTCGATTTTTGCAGTTTTTGGTATCACCTGATTTGCCTCCGCAAGGTCACGAAGCAACTTGCCGATGGTCACCTTTTCAAACTCGCTCTGGACAACCTGCTCAATACGCATGATCTCATGACGCAGCACACAGCGAGAACGATTGCCGCAAATCTGCTTGCGAAACATGCACTCCGACACCTGTACCTTACCCTGAAAAATTTCAATCAGTTGTGTTACGCTGATGGTATCCGGATCCATTTCCATCATAAAGCCTCCCTTAACACCCTCTTTTGAAACAATCAGGCCGTGCCGAATCATCTCCTGCAAAAGACGACGCAAAAACTGGTAAGGAATATCGTGCTCAGTCGAAATAC
>CAIQGA010000022.1 GCA_903871235.1 uncultured Chlorobiaceae bacterium | reverse complement strand
TGTCAGTGTTTTTGAGAAAGTCGATATAAATCAATTAGTTACAAATTCTGCTGGCACGATTGAGAACACCTATACCTCTAACCAGTTAGATTTATTCGACTTATAGCCGGACAGTAGTGATCATTTTTAAGAAAAACTTGTTCAAGAAGATTGTAGTTTTCAAACAGGAAATAAAACAACCCAACATTGATCTCTCCAAGAACCACAGATTCAACCTTCAGCTTCAGAAAATAAATTGTTGGCTTCACAGGCGCTTCATCTATAAATGCTGCATTTTTTGGATCAATTTTATAGATAAAATCAATTTCAGGGCGTATTGAGACTGAATGTTTTTCAAGAAGACGTACTACTGTTTTTTGGTCATCAAACAAAACATCATTTTTCAGTCTTATATGTTTTTTAAAATAGTCGCTGTGACAAAATATATTTGGAGCTTCCATATCATAAAGTGGTGGTTCAAAAAGTAATTGCCTTGGCGCAGAAGTTTCAACAATATCTCGATAGTCGCTCGCTGAACTTGGATACCAAAGAATTCTCTCTTCATCAATACCATCAAAAAAAGCATTAAGAGCCGTTTGAGCCTTTGGTGTGTTGCCGATCAGGATTTCTTGCAGTTTCATTATTTTGACAGGTTGTATGATTAAAAGCTTCTTGTTTTCACCCCCCGCAGATTCTCGCCTCGCCGCCCCGGCACAATGCACTCCTGCTCAGCTTCATGGGATGATAATAACAGGTAACCTGGGACAAAAGCCGTCCAACACACCCAAATATTTCTCATGAATAAAAATATCTGCACTTTTTTCTGTGCCTCAGACGGTTATTGTCCTACATCGGTGCGTATACTGTATACCTGAAGCAGAAAACAGGACAACATGAAACAAAAAAAAGGAGATCCCCATGCGTATAGCAGACTTTATCGAGGAGTTTATCGTCGCCGAAAAATGGGATAACGACGTTCTCATCCGTAACGAAGAGGATAACACAAGCGCTCTTACAACATCCTATGGAATCAAAAACCAGAAATTCAGGCTCTTTATCGAAAGTGATGAAGATAACGAAATGGTCTTCATCTACCTCTACACACCATTCAGTGTTGTTGAGGGCAAGTCAGTCGATGCCGCTCTCCTCTTTAACTATATCAACGTCCGCTTTATCTTCCCCGGCAAACTGACGCTCATGGATAGCGGCGATATACGGTATGTTCAAATTATTGATCTTGAAAATGTTGTTGCCCCTGTAGCCCTCATCAAGAACATGATTTCCGGTGCCGCCAACTGTTTCAGTTACAACATCGAGCAAATTGCTGCCGTGGCCCTGACCCAGAAAACCTACGAAGCCATCAGGGAAGAGTATGATAAAAAAGATGCGGCAAACGAGCTTCTGGAAAAGAGAAAAAAAGAAGAAAAGAGCGATATCGCAACAGCAGAAGGCGAAGAATAGAGTACAAAAATCATAGCTTACAATCATTAATTAGACAGGGTCACTTCAATGTCTTTATCGTCAACAACCCGACAACGACCATTTCCCAATAGTTACTGGGTCACCGATGCCCTCCTTGCTGGCGAATATCCGGGTGCTCCTGATCCGGCATTGGCCGAGGCAAAGGTGATCAAACTCCTGTCGTGCGGCATCTCCTCTGTGATTGATCTCACTGAACCCTGGGATGGACCTGGAGATGGATTGCAGCCCTATCATCCCTTTCTTCCCGATCACACGACAACTGGTAAACCAATTACCTACTGCCGCCGTCCCATTCCTGACGTTAGCGTCCCGCGCTCACGCCAGGATATGATCACCATTCTTGATAGCATTGACCACGCTACCGCGAACGGTCACGTCGTGTACGTCCATTGCTGGGGTGGTATTGGTCGGACAGGAACAGTGATTGGCTGTTATCTTGTGCGTCATGGGATGACAGGCGAGGAGGCATTGGCTAACGTTCACCAATTGTGGCACACCACCGAAAAATCACTCAGCCGTCCATTCTCGCCCGAAACTTCAGCCCAACAGCATTGGGTGCGGACGTGGCATGAAAACAAAAAATAAACCCTGACAACCCATGAATCACCTTGATCCCGCAATTATCGACCGTGCAGAGGGCTGCATGGTTGGGCAACTCTCCGGCGATGCACTTGGCAGTCTGGTAGAGTTTGAGTATCCTGAAGAAATTCTTGAGAAATATCCTGCTGGCATCCGTACTATGGCAGATGGTGGTACTTTCGATACCATCGCTGGTCAGCCTACCGATGACTCCGAAATGGCTCTGCTTCTCGCCCGCTCGCTCGTGAAAAACGGGGTGTACGATGCCGGTTTAATGCGCACAGAGTATCGCTGGTGGGTTGACTCCAAACCTTTTGATATGGGTAACACCATCTACCTGGCTTATTGCGGCAGACGAAGTACCACAAGTCAGGCGAATGGTGCGATGATGCGTATAAGCCCTCTCGGTATTTTCGGCGCAAAGCATGACCTGCAAGAGGTTGCCAAAAGAGCAAAAGAGGATGCGGCACTCACCCACCCTCATCCCGTCTGCCTTCAGGCCAACGCACTCTATACCATGGCCATTGCCCACGCTATCCGCACGGGTTCGGGGCCGGAAGAGCTTTATGCCTCGATACTCCTCTGGATGAAGAGCATGGAGATTGAGCCGTCGCTTGTGACAGTTGTTCATGCTGCAGCCACAGTTCCGCCTGACGACTATCTTACCCGGCAAGGCTGGGTACTCGTTGCCTTCCAGAATGCGCTCTATCAACTGCTCCATGCTCAGAATGTTGAGGAGGGCGTCGTCGATACCATTATGCAGGGTGGCGACACCGATACCAATGCGGCCATTGCGGGCGCACTGCTCGGAGCTGTTCACGGGCGCAGCGCTGTGCCGGCGGCATGGGTAACCACGCTCCAGAATTGCCGTCCCGAAAAAAGCAACCCCGGGGTGCGCCATCCGCGACCGGAATGCCTTTGGCCGACGGATGCACTGGAGCTTGCCAGACAACTGTTGTGAACTAAAAAATATATGCACTTTTTTCCGCACCTCAGACGGTTATTTCCCCGGCACTCATCGCCGGAATCCCGCAGTCAGGAGAAAAAGAGGACTTTCACCCGATTAACGGCCACTTCACCGCTCCGACCTATAACGTCGAAACTACCCTTGGTGGTAAAAACTTTACGATGGCGTACGGAACGCTCCCTGGTCTACTCGGTATGTCTACCGATATGGCCATGAGTATGAGTAGTTCCTCCGCCGTCATAGGCACTCAACTTCTTGAGTACTTTGACTGCACACTCCTCCGACGATGCTCCCAAAAGCCTGGTAGAGCTCACGCATGAGCAAAAAAGCTCACGGAACAATTCTTGTCATTCATCATAACTCTCAATATATTCAACGAAAAGGG
>CAIQGA010000021.1 GCA_903871235.1 uncultured Chlorobiaceae bacterium | reverse complement strand
GTCGGTGCCGGCCGCTCTGCCGTGCCCGCCCTCGAAAAACCCTGGGTGATTCTTATTTTCCGTTTTTGGCTTATTCTAGTTTTCCGATCACAGCAACCCTGAAAAAGATTCAGTTCTATCAAAGTTGGACATGGTTGCATTGTCCTCTTTTGGCTTTGGCGTGTTTTTTGCGGCAATAATCGGTGTATCAACAGCAATACAATCTTACACATTAAAAAATATCTCTATGGGAAATAACTCTTTAAGGAACGCTGATAGTGTCATGGCAAATGATAGCTTTTCGGGTATGGCGAACCTACAGCAAACTGTAACGTGTAAGAAGAGCTTCAATGGTGCCGGAAATCTGCAACCGCAAGCTTCTTCTGGTTCAAAAGAAACGACTACGCCTACCCAACCATCATCAAGTTCCTCTGGAACATCCGGAACACAAAACAACGGGAGCAGTGAACAGTAATACAGAACCTATGCGGCGAAACTGTTATCATCATAATATCAAAATGATAAGCTGCCATTTACAATCAGAATTCTTTCCTGCTCTCGAAGTTAGATGGATTCGCTAAAAAACCTGTTGAACAAAATGCGCAGTGTCAATTCTACGGTGAACATAAGATGCAAGCGAGAAAAGATCAAGCGCATCTTCCTCGCTTAATGGCCAGAGAATCTTGGCTTCGTGGGCAGTCGGATTACGGAAAGTTCCGAAAAGACCCGTTGCCAAATTCACGAACCCTCGCTGCTCTCCTTTCTCGGTCTCCGACATGAACCCATTGATTCGAATGAGGGGTGACGCACCTCCAAATGCTTCATGAATCAGTGATGCACCGTCACTGGTGAGACCAGTCCGTTGACGGATCTTGGCAGCAACACTCTTGCACGCTTCAAGTACCGCATGAAAACAATCGTTTTGCAGTAATTCAGCCTGACAAAACTTGAGCACATCAGAGTGGATGGAGCGCTGAACAAGCAGAGCCGACATTCGCTTAGCTCGCACCTCGGCCTCAGCAAGAGTTTTCGCTGGTTTACACGTGTGAAATTTCCCATCCTCGCAAAATTCAAAGCCAAGGTAGGACAATGTCACATTTAAATGCCCCAACATAATACGATATAAATCGCCTCGTCCAGCATAACGTGCGGGTTCCATAGCTCTGGCGATAAAAGCAAAAACCTTATCACCATTGCGGTCATGGTTCTGTCGCCCGACTAAAGCGTTAAAAAGTCGCTTCCACTTTGTCATTTCCGGTGATAGATCAGCGATTTCTGCGGCGATAAGAATATGCCCAATCTCGCTGCCGGTCAGCCCTGAGTTGGTTTCAGCAAGTACCCGGCAGATTGCTTCAAGCTGTCCAGCACTGAAAACCGGTATATCTTCTTTTCTCAATACTGTCCCAATTTTTTAAATTTTAAAGCTTGCTGAATATAAGGCCATCACGGAGAGCATGCAAAACCGGGGAAGGCTAAGCACACTGCAAAAGTTTTTCATCGCTCTTCGGAGAGCATGCAAAACCAGGGGAGGCACTCCACTCTGACGCTGACGCCTTATCAGCTCTCCGCAAGACGCAAATAGGGGTCTGCTCACGAAACGGAAAAAATAGGGCGTTAAGGGGTCGCTTCAGGAAAGGGATTTTAAAGTACGTTTAGCCTTTTTTGCAGATGTTGATTCATTTATAAAAAAAAGTCTCTGATGCTTCAAGATACAGTAAAATAATCAGTTATAGCGAAATAAATAGCACTAATCTAAGGTGGCAACACATTAACATCTGAGAAGAATTATTGATGTTTTAGCAAAATCTATTTAAAATATAAAGCATTATACTAAAGTATCTTACGACCGTTTTGAATCTCTTATCGTACGATTTTTTCCCTTTCCTGAAGCGACCCCAGTATGTCACATTGACACTCAGAGGTGAAACCGGGTGCCGAAAGGTGCCTTTGCAGAGGCTTGAGCCGTATGAGGGGAAACTCTCACGTACGGTTCTTAGGGGGGGATGACGCAGCAATGTGCTGTCTCTACCCGACTAAAGCGACCTGTTTTACGACAAGATTTCAGCTCAGTACCGCAATACCCTTTCGATCGATCACATCCAATAAACGCTTGGCGGCTCCACCAGGCTTTTTTACCCCTTGCTCCCACTGCTGAACGGTCGTTTTTCCAATCCCGAGC
>CAIQGA010000020.1 GCA_903871235.1 uncultured Chlorobiaceae bacterium | reverse complement strand
TAATTTGATTCCAGCTCCCGATTGAGTCCATGTGCAGGACGAAAAAAGGCAAGACGCAGGGTTTTGCCAAAACATTTGAAGCCATGGCGCAAGGTGGCAAGAACACCGTGCGTCTCCATCCATTTGCAGAGCGCCTCAAGAACACGTTTGCCACACTCTTCGCCGTGGAGGGATTGCAGTTTTTCCCATTGCTTCGCCTGAGTGGTGCGAATGAACTCCAGTACCTCGTCAGGAAAGATTGCCCGCTCACGGTCGTAAGCCGCTGAAGGAACTGTATGATAACCATCGGTCAATAGGACGGACTCGATGGCAGTCTCAAAGGCGGCTTCGCTGGTTTGTTTCATGATTGGTGTCCTAAAATGAAAGAAGCGTGCTCATAAAAGGTTTCGGATTTACGGACACCGAGCAACCGGAATGCATCTCTGAAAAGTGTCTGACCTTCCAGCGTACTTGTCAGCACCGCACGCGCAAAACGCTTGCCTGTTCTCGCTCCCATTGTGCGATAAAAGTCGCCGCCATCATTTTTACGTTCTTTTGCGATTGTTTCAAGGCGACTGATTTCCTCATCATAATACTGCCAAAGAGTGGCCTCGTCAATGAAGCCGGCATCATACAATCGCCTCAATGCAACCAGAGTACTGACCTTGAAGAACCGCGCAAGAGACTGAATTTCCTTTGCTACCGGCGCATTCGGCTTATGCACTTTGCGCAACTCGTCGAGAGGCACCAGCAATTCTGCTGCTACACGGTTGCACCAGCGCTCAACGTTTTGTTCAGGCACACGGCCAGCATTACTGTTCGACACACCACTTTCTCCCAACCAGATGTGAGCCAATTCATGGGCAAGCGTAAACATCTGGGCCGATTTGCTGTCTGCTCCATTTAAAAAGATGAGTGGTGCCAGATCATCGGCAAGCACAAAACCACGAAACTCCCCGACATCAAGATTCCTGTGACTGTTGCTGCCAACAATGGAACTGACCATCACCAGCACACCAGCATTATCGGCTTTGGCTATGAGACTGCGTAACGCTTCAGTCCAGGTCGAAAGTGATTGTCTTTGAGGTTGCGATATTTCAAGTGTGCGTCGCATATCATCAGCAACCGTTATGGGCTCATCGCTCAATCTCGCCCGCCCGACAAAATGCAAACGAGGCATCCCTTGCATCTGCGCATATTCCCGAAACCAGTGCTGACGCTGTTGACACAAATAAAGAGTATCAATCAGTTCTGTGCTCGGCTCGGCCAGAGGAGTATCACGCAACGTACGAAAATCGGGTACAGGCAATGCAACCTGAGGTGGCTCAGAGAGAAAAAAACAGCCAAAAGGTATATGCGTAAGACGTGCAAACGACTCCAGTTGCTTGAGAGTCGGCTGTGCAGCCCCCGTCAGCCATGCAGACCATTTGCGAAATCGACGTTCAAGTTCGACGTCATTGATACTTGCACGCTCTGCGGCCCAACGCAGCACAGGAATCGAAGCGGGTACGGTAGTCATGTGGTCATCTCCTCGACAGAAATTTGGCCGGTAACAGCGGCAGTAATCAAAGCTGTACGACGTTCCGATAGAAGTGTAATCGATTTCGAAAGGTTACCCCAAATTGACTGGAATCTACTTTCTGCCGCCTGAATTTGATCTACGATAGCAATTTGATCTACGATTGGCGGCAATGGAACCTGCCAATCGAGTACGTGACCTTGCGACACTTTTACCATGGAACCACTTGAGCCGCGAGCATCTCGTCGAATCTGTACTCTGGCTTTTTGGGTTATCAGAAAATACGTCAGAAAATCAGGCAATATCAAATCTGAACGAACACGTAACCGATATATAAGGTCAGGCAATAAAAGGTTAGGCTCGTCACAGGGTACGAACGCAACATCCGCAACCAACTCAGGAGTATTACCTCGAGTAATCAAGACGTCCCCTTTGCGAAGTGAGAGTTCCTCGTTGTTTCCATCTGATTCTTTCAGTGCCTTATTCTCATTGCGCTTGAACCGGCCCTTACTCACAGCGCTAAGTTTCAGTATCCCAAGTTCATCCAGACTCGCTGGCAAGTTTGCCGCAACTGGTGAGCTGCCTTGATCCAGCGTTTCTAAAACAAACTTCAATCGAAAAATCCGCCAATGCGTTGGAATATCTCCCAACCAGTCGATACCAGATGGTTTGAACTCGACAGCCGGGTTAATACCACGAGTGACTGCACGACTAATCAGAGCGGCACGTTTTTCTTCCAACAAGGCGAGCATGCTTTGCTTTTCCGCCACCAATGCATCAATGCGTAAAGTTTCGCGGTCAAGATAATCAGCAATAAGATACTGGACTTTTGAATCGAGTGCGCAAGGAATACAGAGGTTATTCAGAAACTTCCCGTCAACATGAGGGATTCCCATGCCATTTGTAAAAATTTTGAGAATGGGCTCCACTGCTTTGCATAACCAAAAAAGGTAGTTGTTTGCAAGTTTAAAGGGTCTGACCAGAGCCATTGTCGATGAAATAGCGCCGCACTTTGCTTTTAAAAACTCTCCGGCATTTGATCCATCCCAAAGCAGCAAAATATCCGATGCCCCCGCAAGAAGCAGGTTATCAGGGGAAACAAAATATCTGGCTTTTTCATCACCACGCAGATATTCCATCGAAAGATATGGGACATCTGATGTTTTATAGTTCTCATTTTCACTCAGTTGCCGAGGCAAACGACCTTTAGCTGTTGACGCGAGGTAACGAAATCTAATTTCAGGCCATGCAAGGGGATTGGACACCACCACTTCAGGAACATTCACTCCGTCACCTCCTTCAGCAAATCCATGATCCGTTTCTCGACATCAGCCAGCTCAGTGTCAATCTCCTTCAAGGAGCGAGGTGCCTTGTACTGAAAGAAAACTCTGTTGAAGTTGATCTCGTATCCCACCTTGCCTATACCACCATCCTGCTCGTCAAGCGTTTCACGGTCAATCCAGGCATCTCCGACATAAGGGCGCACTTCGCGCAGAAAGTAAGTGGCGATATCTTCTTTGAGAGGAATGTTTTCGGTGTCTTTAAGCGCAGGGTCAGGCTCGTATTCGATATACTTGCCTTTTCTTCCAACACGCAGACCCAGCACAGCCTCCAGCTCGTTGCGTGTCAAACCGGCAGGCAGGGTCTGATCAGGAAACAGCGTTTTGGTGTCCAACGCCTCAATCTTTTGCTGCCTGGCGATAACCGGTTCTGCTCCCGGATCAACTTCGGTGAAGACCTCCCGGAATATTTTTTTCTGCGCTGTGCCCTTGGCTCCCAGCGTCCATCCGCTGGCTTGATGGAGCATGGCTTTAACAACATGTTGCACTTTTTCCCACACATTGTTCCAGTCGAAAAGAGGCTCGTTGCCCAACGCCTCTTCCATTGAGAGAACAGCATCAAGCAATTCAGGACAGGTGTCGAGGAAGCGCTCTTTGGTTTTGCGGGTAATCTGGAAGCGCAGGCGAAGAGGACGCTGAACGGTGATACGCCGGTAGCCAAAATCAGCGTTATCGAAAATTTTGCTGGTTTTAGAGTTGTCGAGCGCACCATGCTCGCACGTAACGGTGTCGATGGCGGCTTCATCAAGGTAGCGGCGCTTGTTACCGAGGCTGCGCTTCATCGGTATCCAGCGTTCGCGTGCATCAATCAACTGAATCTTGCCTTTGCGGTGAGCTGCTTTGCGATTGCTGAGCACCCAGATAAAGGTACCAATACCAGTGTTGTAGAACATCTGCTCGGGCAGGGCGACAATGGCTTCAAGCCAGTCGTGCTCAATAATCCAACGGCGAATTTCACTCTCTCCACTGCCTGCTCCTCCGGTAAAGAGGGGAGAGCCATTGAATACGATAGCTACACGGGAGCCCGTTTTGTTGCGATTGCCTTCATGCCAGGGCTGAAATTTGGAGATCATGTGGACAAGAAAGAGCAGCGCACCATCGTTGATACGGGGGAGCTTGCCATTGTAGCCCCGAAAGTTTGGGGAGCGGTCAATCACTCTCTTCTCCCCCTTCCAATCCACTCCAAACGGTGGATTGGCGAGCAGATAATCAAAACGCATCTCAGGAAATTTATCGTCGATCAGGGTATTTCCATATTCAATACGGCTATCTTTATGACCTTTTATAAGCAGGTCAGAGGCCGCTACGGCGTAGGAGCGCGGGTTATAGTCCTGTCCAAACACTTTAACCGTTGCCTGCTCGTTATGGGCACGAATCCAGTTCTGCGCCTCGGCCAACATGCCACCCGTACCGCAGGCAGGATCACAGATGGTGACGATAATGCCCTCCTGTGTCAGCACCCTGGTATCGGGCTCCAGAAGCAGGTTTACCATCAGTCGAATCACTTCGCGCGGCGTGAAGTGGTCTCCCGATGTCTCGTTCGCCGCTTCATTGAATCGCCGGATCAGCTCTTCGAAGACCAGCCCCATGGTGATGTTATCAACCCGCGAGGGGTGCAAATCCATATCTTCGAACTGGGCAACAACCTGATAGAGTCGGTTGGCCTCTTCAAGCTTTTCTATCTCCTTGTCAAACTCAAAGCGCTCAAAAATTTTGCGGATGTTCTCTGAAAAGCCGTTGATATAATCGGTGAGATGGCGACCGATGTTGTCGGGGTCACCCTTAAGCTTGCGAAAATTGAGCTGACTGTGGTTATGAAATCCCAACGACTTGCCATCTTCATCTTTGGCCAGATTATTCAGTATGGCTTCAATACTGGCCCCACCCCTGGCGGTGAGCTCTGCATGTTTGTTGAGGACACTCTCTTTGGTTGGCTCCAGCACGCAGTCGAAGCGGCGCAGTACCGTAAGCGGCAACATCACCCGTTCGTACTGAGGAGGCCGGTAAGGCCCGCGCAGCAGTTCGGCAACCGACCATATAAAATTTGAGAGCTGCTGGAAATTAGCTGGAGGCATGATTTTTGATCGTCCTTTATTGCTATTACAAAAATTTTGCGTGTACGATGTGCTGCCGGGGAGCAAAACAAAGATAGAACATATACCGATAGAGACAAGAGAGAAGAAGAGCGCAATGTGCTGAATTGCGAAAAATAAGAGGAATGCCGTCTATGCCGAAATGATCAGGATCTGCCAAAAGGCAACAGCATGGATTAAAACTTCCTGACGTTGTGCAGCGACTGCTCGAACAGGCCGCCACACATCACCTCCCGCAGCATTTCTTGAACTTCTTTCCACTGCCGCAGGGGCATGACTCATTGCGTCCGGTTTGCTCTGCTTCGTCGGCAATCACCACGCCTTTTTCTCTTGCCTGCTCCCTCTGGCGCTGATGTAGCCAGAACTTGCGGATCTCTTTCACATATTCAGGAATGAGCCCTCTGACGACATTGGATGTTTTGGTGGGCAGTGGCGTGACGTTATTCGCAAAGGAACTGAGAAAAAAAATTGGCAATATCAATTCTTGATAAACGGTCTTCTTGTCAAGCAACGGTTTCCTGTTCTTTTCATTACAGTATATCCCCGCCATAAATCCGGTCGCCCACAACTGCACGAAATTGTTATACATCTCGTCGCTCTCATAATCAGCCATCATGTACAATGGACAGTATACATCCGGGGAACTGGATAGCAGTGTCGTGATGCTTTCCTTCATTTTCAGTATGAGCTTTGTCATTCTTTTCGCCTGATCCATGGATTCAAAGGCAGGTGTTTCAAGGCCATCGGGCATATCCCAAACCAGCGACATCCATCTTTTTATCGGCACAGACACTGGACCAATGACCAGCGCAGTAAGAAAACCGTCAAGCGTATCAAGAATCATTGCGCTTTCAGGCACCGTATCGGAATTAAGGAAATTTTGAAGCTCGTTCAACTCACTGGCGGTGATGAGGTCAGGCAACTCATCTGAAAAATCGTGTTGTGTCATGATGTGTCTCTTTTGGATTTGGAATGTGCACTACAGGCTACATGAACGCCATCATGCTTGTCGCGTTGCGGCTTGCTCTCGCCCTGCCACTGATTTATCCATCCGTGCATTAACCATTATATAAGTTGCCGAAAACGCTCCTCCAAGGGGATTTTGGAGAAAATAATCTGGCTTATGCCGCGCATCATTTTCAATGTTTCAAGAAGATTGGTTGAGACCAACCCCGTAAACAAAGGATAGCTCTCTGGTTGTTTGATGTGCAAAAAATTCACCTCCCGCAGCATTTCTTGTACTTCTTTCCGCTGCCGCAGGAGCATGGCTCATTGCGTCCGATTCGCTTTGCTTCGGTTACCAACGCCATCCCTTTTCCCTTTACCATCTCTCCACGCCGGGAAGGAAGCCAAAACTCATTGATTCCTCTCAAATATTCCGGCACTCTCTCCCATACCCTGTACATCTCCAGATCTAATGGAACGGAGTCGTCTGCCCTCAAACTGAGCAGATAAATCGGAGCTAACAACATTAAGAACTGTTTATCCAAAAGAAGCGGATCCCATGCGGTACCACTGCCGTTCACTCCGATCATAAATCCCTTTGCCCACTGCTTGATCAAAAAATCCCTGGTTTCATCACTCCCCAGCGCCATCGTACCAGGACGCGGTTCGTAATAATCCGGGGACGTTGACAATTTCATGACGAAACTGTTCATCATCTTCATCAGCAACTCCTCGATACGCTGATCCTGCTCTAAAGTCTCAAATTTCGGTTCTTTACCTTCTCCACTCATATCCCACACCAAAGGCAACCATGCACTGGGAGGAACAATTACTGGCCCAATAATCAGAGCCGTTAAAAATCCGTCAAGAGTATCAAGCATCATGGCCCCTTCGGGGGAGGCGTCCGACAGCAGAAATTCCTGGAGCTCATCAAGCTCACTGTCGCTTATTATAATCGGGTTGTTATCTGAAAGATGTTTCTGTGTCATCATCGTGATGGTTTATTGTTCCGTAACGCTTATGGATTCATTCATAGACTTGCTCACCCATTACTGAGCCTTTGAATAAGAGGAATGCCATCTATGCCGAAATGATCAGGATCTGCCAAAAGGCAACAGCATGGATTAAAACTTCCTGAAGTTGTGCAGCGACTTCTCGAACAGGCCGCCACACATCACCTCCCGCAGCACTTCTTGAACTTCTTTCCGCTGCCGCAGGGGCAGGGCTCATTGCGCCCGGTTTGCTCCGCTTCGTCGGCAATCACCACGCCTTTTTTCCTTGCCAGTTCCCTCTGGCGCTGAGGTAGCCAGAAATTGCGGATCTCTTTCACATACTCAGGAATAAGCCTTCTGATGACATTGGATGTTTTGGTTGGCAGTGACGGGGCGTCAGTCGAAAAGGGACTGAGAAGAAAAATTGGCATTAACAATTCTTCAAAAACCTCCTTCTTGTCAAGCAACGGTTGCCAGTTATTTTTATTACAGTATATCCCCACCACAAATCCAGTCGCCCACAACTTCACTAAATTGTTATACATCTCGTCGCTCTCATGATCAACCACCATGTACAATGGACAGTATACATCCGGGGAACTGGATAGCAGTGTCGTGATGCTTTCCTTCATTTTCAGTACGAGCTTTGTCATTCTTTTCGCCTGCTCCACCGATTCAAATGCAGGAGTTTCACGGCCATCGGGCAGATCCCACACCAGCGGCATCCATAATTTTATCGGCACTGATACTGGACCAATGACCAGCGCAGTAAGAAAACCGTCAAGCGTATCAAGAATCATTGCGCTTTCAGGCACCGTATCGGAATCAAGAAAATCCTGAAGCTCGTTCAACTCACTGTCGGTGAGGAGGTCAGGCAACTCATCTGAAAAATCGTGTTGTGTCATGATGTGTATGTTTGTGATTTTGAGTGTACTTTACGACACCTTGAGTGGTAGACCTTGCGCATCCCTCAAATTAAGATAACAAGCACAAGTGTTGCAAGACTTGATGCCATAAAACAGGACTTTTGTCAGTCGGAGCTGAGTTGACTGCATTGAACTCGCTTGAGAGGCACGCTGACCATACTAAAAATTGTTAAACCACATGCAAAAACAAGTTATTTTCTGTTGCCAAAATGCACACATTGCGATACATTGATGAAATGAAAAGTATCAATTGGAATACAGAAAAGAGCGTGGCACTCAAAGCGTCACGAGGAATCTGTTTCGAGGATGTAGTTTTCTTTGTTGAAAGGGGTGAAATATTGGACGATTATCTACATCCCAACCAGAAGGTTTACCCTGGACAACGAATCATGGTCATTAGCATGACCAATTACGCATATCTCGTACCTTATGTTGAGAATGAAGAAGAGTTGTTTCTGAAAACCATTATCCCGAGCAGGAAGGCCACACAGCAATATCTTGGAGAAAAACATGACGGCTAAACTTACCAAAGAAGAGCAGGAAATACTGGATAGCTTTGAAAACGGTGAATGGGTTCCTGTCGCCGACCTTCCAGAAAGAAGAAAAGAGCTGGCAGAGTACGCCCGCAATACTTTGAAAAAGGATAAGCGGCTGAATATTCGGATTTCTGAAAGAGACCTCACTGAGTTGCAAAGAAAGGCCATCAAAGAAGGTTTGCCGTATCAGACTTATATATCAAGTATTCTTCACAAGTTCATTAACGGAACACTGGTTGAGTGATCTGCATAAAAATCACCTCCCGCAGCATTTCTTGAACTTCTTTCCGCTGCCGCAGGGGCAGGGCTCATTGCGTCCGTTTTGCTCTGCTTCGGTTGCCACGGCCATCCCTTTTGCCTTTGCCAATTCCTGCTGCCGGTAAGGGCGCCAGAACTTGTCGATTTCTATCACACAATAGTCCATGTTCCGCCAAATCTTCCGGAGCTCTTTTGTTGGTAACGGAATGGGATCTTCAGGTCTGATGCTGAGCGTATTAATCAACGTTAACAAGAATAAGGAGTTTTTATCTCTCAGGAGCGGGGACCAGTCAACTCCGCTGCATCGAGCACCGATCATAAATCCTGTTGCCCATCGCCTGATAAGCAAATCCTTCATCCTCCCATCCTCAAGCCCGGTGGTATCAGGCAGTAGCTCAAAATAATACTAAGAGTCTGACAGTTGCGTGACAATGCTTTTCTTCATTTTCATCAGCAGCGCCATAATATGTTGGGCCTCTTCTGGAGACTCAAATTCTGGCTCTGCACCGCCTCCACTCATATCCCAGACAAGGGGAAGCCATCTACTGGAAGAGGGCGTTGCCGGCCCGACAATCAATGCCGTTAAATATCCGTCAAGGAGATCAATCGACATGGTCTCATCGGGGGTTGCATCCGAAATGAGAAAATGCTCAAGCTCATCAAGCTCGCTGTCGGTTATGAGATCAAGGCTGTTATAGGGAAGATATTTCTTTGTCATCATAGCGATGGTTTATGATGCTGCAAATTTCTGTTGGTTACCTTCAGAACGAGGCCAAAAGGCAGTCGATCTCATACTCCGCTCATTCGTTCATACACCTGACTTCCCAGCCACTTCGACACCTGCACGGCCTGAATTCCGCCAAGCCGCTTGTCGATGTACATTGAATGCAAGAGCGGCTGGTCAAATCCAGTCGAACAAAGATAGAACATCTACCGATAAAGACAAAAAAGACAACATCTTGCCTAAGGGCAGACTAACCATTTAAAACCACCATCTGATTACAGCACGCTTTATTGTAACAGGCAACTGCTCGGAGCAGGCACATTGCGGAGGAGTTCTCAAACAGGTAGTGCCCTGTTTTTTTGAAGGCCCCACATTATTTCGCTATACTTTCGGTAAGGTATGGTGAGTGACAGAGCCTGTGATGGAAAAATTTCAAAAATTCGCGGTGTAGGCGGAGGCCCAAATGATTGAGGAAGTACCGATGAACGAAGAGAGGTGGCATGACGTGGGCGAAGTGGCCGAACTTTCGAAGAAGCCACTTCAGCAGGTATTGGCAGGCCGCACGCGGATTGCGCTGTCGTACGTTGGCGGAAGCTTTGGGGCAATCCACGGGGCTTGCAATCACGTGAACGGACCGCTTGGGCAGGGCACCCTCAACGGCGACTACATCGTTTGCCCATGGCACAACTGGAAGTTTCATCGCATTTCAGGCGAAGGTGAACCCGGCTTCGAGGCGGACCGCGTTCCTCGTTTCGAACTCAAGGTGGAAGGCGGCCGGCTTCTGATACGCGAAATGCCGACGACCGATCGCCAGAAGCTGGAACATGCGCCGCATCCGCTTGATCGCGATACGCGACGCGAGCCCGGGGCGCTTCGCGTGTTGGGTATCTCGACCACGGTCATGGACAACAACCACCCGCGCTATTCGACTTCCGAGGCGCTGCTGGAAAGTGCTCTTGAACACGCACGAATGAACCACTCCCTGGAGACACGCATGATCAAGCTGCGTGAGCACTCCTTTCGTGCCTGCGAAGGGTACTACTCCAAGAGCGCGCAGGCTTGTACCTGGCCTTGCAGCATCTCACAGATGGACCCGAATGACGGCATGCACGCGGTGTATGAGAATCTGGTATTCTGGGCGGACGTTGTTCTGATTGCGACGCCCATCCGCTGGGGCGCGGCAAGCTCGCTGTACTTTAAGATGGCGGAGCGCCTGAACACGGTGCAGAACCAAATCACACTGAAGAACCGCGTCATGCTGAAGAACAAAGTTGCGGGGTTCATAGTGACTGGAGGGCAGGACAACATTCAGGCCGTCGCTGGGCAGATGATGCTGTTCTTTGGCGAGCTGGGCATGCACTTTCCCCAGTTTCCATTCATTGCTCACAGTCGCGGCTGGACGGCGGAGGACATGGAGCACAATGTTGAGATGGTCAAGCACAACAAAGCTCTGCATGACGGTGCCCGCGCCCTGTTCGACCGCTCTCTGGATCTGGCGCAACGCCTGCAGAACGGTGCCACACCGGAGTTCGAAAAAGCTGGCCGAAAAGCCTCCGGGCTTGAGCGGCGCAATCGCCCGTAGCAAAGCAAGTTCATCTCATTTCCTTGCAGGTTACGACGCCTGATAACGGCTGTAAGCCTTGCGCACTCCCCGGCTGGAGAAGATGAGAACCACCGAAGCCAGAATCGTCACCAGGCATCCAATCCGGATGGCAATACTTGTGCCGAAATGCTCTGAGAGGTAACCGATTTCAAGGTTACCGATCGGCATGAAGCCCATAAAAATCATCATGTAGAGGCTCATCACCCGTCCTCGAAAGCGGTCATCAACGGTACTCTGGATGGTGGCGCTGAGGGTTGAAACGGCTGAAACAAGTCCAAAGCCACTGACAAAGAGAAAGAAAAGTGCGGCAGGCAAAAATGTGGTGAAGGTAAAACCGATAAGGGCGAAAGCGAAGAGGATGGTGCCCCCGGCAATAAAGACAAGGCGGTCAACCTTTCTGGAGTAGATGGAGAGCAACACGGTACCGACAACCGAGCCGAGACCGGAGACTCCATAGAGGTAGCCCATGCCCGATGCGTCCATGCCGAAGGTGTGCTTGGCAATAACGGGCAACATGGTAACGTAGGACCATGCAAAAATGGCAATGACCGCAATAAAAAAGATACTGGTTCTGATCAGCGGATGGCTCCATGAATAGAGCAGCCCCTCTTTGATCGCCTGCAGGGGATTCTGGGTGGTTTTTTCGAGCGGCTCTCTTTGCGCCCTTTTCATGGAGAGCAGGGAGAGAAGGACAGCAAAAAAACTGACACCGTTGACCAGAAAGGCGCTGCCTGTTCCAGTTGCCGATATAAGAAAACCGGCAATGGCGGGGCCGATAATCCGCGAACCATTATAGATTGCCGAGTTCATGGCAATGGCTGAGGGGAGATGCTCCCGCTCGACAATTTCACTCAAAAAGGCCTGGAGCGCGGGCACATTGAGGGCATTCACACAGCCGAGAAGAAAGGAGAGTGCAAGGATAATCGAGAGCGTTACCGTGCCGGTCATGGCAAAAATACCAAGCACAAAAGCAAGCAGCATGGCCGCCGACTGCGTCCAGAGCAGGATGGTGCGCCTTGGATAACGGTCAACAATAACTCCGCCCAAGAGGGAGAGAAAAAGTGGCGGCAGTGTGGAGGCCGCAGCGGCAAGCCCCACGTCGAAGGCGGAACCGGTTATTTCGAGCACCAGCCACCCTTGCGCCACCATCTGAATCCAGGTACCAATCATCGAGATTACCTGTCCCGGAAAATAGCGACGGAAATTCTGACTCTCAAAGGCGGGAAAAGCTGAAAGTAATTGAGCTGAAAGACGATTTTTTTTTTGATACGTCAATGTATTCTGATTGATTTGTGAAGCAGTTTCAGCAGGCAGGGTCATCGCTTAAAAAAATATTCTGTTATCTCATTCTTCCGTCCCCAAAGGTATCAAAAGAAAGCGAAATCTCTTGCTGATTTTCAGCGGATAGCAGAGAAAACCAGCGATAGCGGAAGGAGAGCTCCTTCAGTTGTGTATTGATGATTAGGGGCAATACCCTTACTCTTTCAACAAAATTAGCCGTACATTTACGCGGCCATTATATTTGTGATGACCGTTGTGTTAACTTTTTTCACCAATAAAAAAGGAGCTATTCAAATGAATGTTGTTAATCCGGAAGCTATCGGGTTGTTCGGGCTGATCATCACCGTCTGGGTGTTTGGAGTTGAACAGTTGGGATTCGGGCTTGACAAGGAGACGGATCATGCAAAGCTGGGACGCAATCTCGCCAATATCGCACTCTGGTTCGGCGGTGTTGCGCAGCTTTTTACTGCGGTCTGCATGTATCTGTTCGACATGGGGTTACCTGCTGACATACGAATTTACCTCGGTACCATCTTTGCTACCTACGGGCTTTTCTGGGTTGTTGTCGCCATGCATTTCTACAACCCCGGCGACAAAAAGATCTATGCCCATCTCTTTCTTGGTATCTTTTTCATCACGGCAGTCTTCAGCTACAAAGCCATTCTGCTTGGTAAAATTTGGCCGTTAGCCACCGTGCTGTTGCTCATCAACCTGCTGACCATTTTGCTGCCGTTTGCCTGGTACAAGCAGAACGCCTTGATCACGAAAATCTGCGGCGCAACAAATGTTGCCATCGGCCTCTGTGCCCTTCCGCTTCTCTTCAAATCCCTGGGCATGTAACCTTTGCCCATCTTGCCCGAAACAGCCATCAGTGTTACGGCTGTTTCGGGCCACACCGACCCTCTTTCTGCTCCACAACCTCTTCGCTGATTATTTTTATACTCCTTACACCTCAATTGCTTATTTTGACGCTCTTTCTCCTGTAGCAACGAGACAGGAGTGCTGATCGACTGAAATAAAGAACATCATCCCGGCAGAAAAACCAATGATTGCACTGCACATCTCCATCCTTGACGGCGCCCCGTTCCTTTGGAGTGAGGGAAAAAAGATCGGTATGCTGAAAGAGTTGCGACTTGCAATGGACGGCATCGGCATGATTTCACTGCGCAGCAACACCACAAAAGAGTTTTGTGTCTGGCTGCCAGGCCGGGGAGAAAAACCGGTTCCTTCATCTCCGCTGATCGGCACAATGCCCGACATTAACGGTGAAGAGAGCCTCAAAGCCTACCCGATTACCGCACTCAGGCTCAATTCCACCTCTCTGTTTGAACTCTCCCAGCTTTCCGCAAAAAGCAACATCCCCGGAAGTGGCGTCATTTTTGGAAACTCTCTCCTCTGGACACGACAGGTACGAACAATTGCACTGAACATCATCAGAAGCGAGTCGCTGCTGCCTTCGATGGTCAAAACCGATACCTCACATGAGGCCCTGTGGCAGCCACTCCCCGACACGGAGACCTCCCACAGGCTTGAAAAACTTGCGGCAACCATGCCAGCGGTATGCCGTTCGCTCAACCGTAGCAAAACGCAACCGCCGGAAGCGCCAAAAGGGGTGGTGCTCCGCCGTCTCCTCTCTTTCATCGTCAATACACTGGTACGTCCTTTTGAGAAAGCGGGCACACCAAAAATCACCGAATTTGAAAGCATCCATGACGCATGGCTTCATGCGCTGAGGAGCAGTGATGCCAGGGTGATCTGGAAAAATGAGCAGGAGATTGAGCAGTTTGCCTGTCAGCTCAACGCATGGCGCCGTCCCATTGAGATCCATGAACGCTCACCCTTCAGGTTTTGCTTTCAATTGAGTGAGCCGCCGCTGAAAGGGAAAAAACAGGAGCGCTGGCATGTTGGCTATCACCTGCAATTGAAAGCTGATCCAAGCCTTATTCTCAACGCCGGAGATCTCTGGAACCCGGAGAGCGCAGCATCACAGCACGCAGCATCCTACGCCTCCGATTATACCGAATTCATGCTCACGGCCCTAGGGCAAGCCTCCGGCCTCTGCCCCGCAGTCACCCAAAGCCTGAAAAAGAAAAATCCGGGCGGCTTCGATCTCGCAACAGAGGGCGCATACCAATTTTTGCTGGAGTATGCCGAGCTGCTGCGAAGCGCCGGATTTGTTGTCATGCTTCCCTCGTGGTGGAGCAGCCGTAGAGCGCTCAACCGTATCGGCATCAAGACAAAAGTGAAACTTCCCTCCATGCAGGGAAGCGGATCGGGTCTCACGCTGGAAAGCATGGTTCTCTGCGACTATGCCGCTGCACTCGGCAATGAAGAGCTTGACTTGCAGGAGCTGAAAACGCTGGCCGAGCTGAAAGCTCCGCTGGTGAGGGTACGCGGACAGTGGACACAGATTGACCATAAGGAGCTGGTCAATGCCCTCCATTTTCTTGAAAAAAATCCAACGGGTGAGCTTTCTGCCAGAGATATTCTTGCAACAGCACTCGGCGCAGAGAAAAAAGAGGATGCTCTCTTTGTTCGATCGGTTGAAATTGAGGGGTGGCTTCAGGAACTGCTTGAAAAACTTTCGAGCCAGGGCCAATTTGAACAGCTTCCTCCCCCCGACCATTTTCAGGGAACGCTTCGAGCCTATCAGGAGCGGGGATTTTCATGGCTCTCATTTCTCCGCAAATGGGGACTTGGCGCCTGCCTTGCGGACGACATGGGCCTTGGCAAAACCATCCAGACTCTTGCAATGCTGCAGCGGGAGCGTGAGATGGGAGAAAAACGGGCGGTGCTCCTGATTTGCCCCACCTCGGTCGTTAACAACTGGCGAAAGGAGGCCGAGCGGTTCACTCCGGATTTGACGGTGCTGATACATCACGGTGCTGACCGGATGAAAACCGCCGCTTTTCGCAAAGCCGCAACCGCTTCAGCCCTTGTTATTTCAAGTTACGGACTCTTGCAGCGCGACCTCGAATTTCTCTCGAAGGTCCCTTGGGCGGGCATTGTTCTCGACGAAGCGCAGAACATCAAAAACCCGGAGACAAAACAGTCGAAAGCGGCAAGAACAATCAAGGCTGATTATCGCATTGCCCTGACTGGCACCCCTGTTGAAAATCATGTCGGCGACCTCTGGGCGCTCATGGATTTTCTCAATCCGGGTTTTCTCGGCACCCAGCACTTTTTCCGCCAGAACTTCTATCTCCCGATACAGTGGTATGGCGACAGCGAGGCATCGGCAAGGCTGAAATCACTCACCGGCCCCTTTATTCTGCGCCGAATGAAGACCGACAAGTCGATTATCTCCGATCTGCCCGACAAGATTGAGATGAAAGAGTATTGCACGCTCACCAAAGAGCAGGCTTCGCTCTACAAGGCGGTGGTGGATGAGCTGCAGGAGAAAATCGAGAGCGCTGAAGGCATTGACCGGCGGGGACTGGTGCTGGCGCTGCTGATAAAACTTAAACAGGTGTGCAACCATCCGGCCCATTTTCTTGGTGACAACTCAGCCATTGAAGATCGCTCAGGCAAACTCAAGCGCCTGACAGAGTTGCTCGGCGATATCCGGGAAGCGGGCGAAAAAACGCTGCTCTTTACCCAGTTTACCCGCATGGGCACCATGCTCCAGCGCTATCTTCAGGATCTCTACGGCGAAGAGGTGCTCTTTCTGCATGGCGCAGTCACAAAAAAGAGACGGGACGAAATGGTGGAGCGCTTTCAGCAGGAGGGAAACAATGGGCCAGCAATCTTTGTACTCTCACTGAAGGCGGGAGGAACCGGCCTGAACCTGACAGGCGCCAACCACGTCGTTCACTTCGACCGGTGGTGGAACCCGGCGGTGGAGAATCAGGCGACCGACCGCGCATTCCGTATTGGGCAGCACAAAAATGTGGAAGTTCATAAATTTATTACCTCGGGCACCCTCGAAGAGCGCATTGATGAGATGATTGAGAAAAAAACAACGGTCGCAGGCCAGGTTCTCGGAACAGGAGAGCAGTGGCTGACCGAACTATCAAACAATGATCTGCGCAACCTGATTATGCTCAGTCAGGACGCAATGGGAGAGTAACGGATAAAAAATGGAATACTATTGGTATAAAAGGCCAACATCGTCAGCCCCAAAAGCAGTGACCGGTGGCATAAAGGCCCAGAACAAAAAGGGAGCATTTGGCCAGACCTGGTGGGGGAAGCTGTGGATTACAACACTTGAGAACTTTGACATCGGCGAACGGATTACTCGTGGAAAATCGTACGCCCGAAAAGGGCAGGTAACAGACCTTGTCATCACAGCCAAAAAGGGGGTTGCGGCAAAAGTGCAGGGATCAAGAGTCCGCCCCTACAAGGTCTCCATCACGCTGACACCCTACACAAAAGGGGAAAAAGTGCTTTTGGAATACAAACTTACCTCGAAACAAATCTACATCGCTCAACTCCTCAGCGGAGAGATGCCGGAAAATCTTGAACGCGTACTTAAAACCGCAGGGCTCTCGCTCTTTCCCGGAAAATACAACGATTTGACCACCACCTGTTCGTGCCCCGACTACTCGAACCCCTGCAAACACATTGCCGCCGTCTTTTATCTGATGGCAGAGGCCTTTGACCAGGATCCTTTTCTCCTCTTCACCCTGCGAGGGATAGACAAAGAGGAATTTCTCAAAAAAATCGGCTACAAACGCCAGAGCACAGGAGGTGATGAAATTTCGGCACTGCCGGAACCACTGCCTTCCGACCATGGTACGTTCTGGGGATATACACCCTCTCCCGATCCGCCGTTTATCCATACCTCACCAACAATACACGCCTCAATGGCAAAACGGCTTGGCGCAATTCCTTACTGGCGCTCCTCCCAAAACTTTATAGAGAGCATGGAGAAAACGTACGCCCGGGCCTCTCTTTACGCCGAAAAAGTAATCGACCTCCAAACCGCCGAACAGGAAAAAATCGCGTTAAAAAGCGCTGACTGAATGCGCTTTTTTGCAGATTTCGCCTGATTTGCTATTATTAAATGCTGGCCTGATGTACTGGCCGCAAAAGCCATCGCTCCCTTTTTTTTAAAGCACTAAAACCACGACACGCCATGAGCTCTCACATCTATAAGAAAATCGAACTGGTAGGTTCCTCGGCCACAAGCATTGAGGATGCCGTCAATAATGCTGTCGCCAAAGCGGCGGAATCGGTCAGAAACATCCGCTGGGTTGAAATTCTTGAAACCCGCTGCCATGTTGAAGAGCAGAAAGTTGCCTACTGGCAGGTTACCGTCAAAATCGGCTTTACCCTCGACGAAAACTGATTGCAACTGACTGGCGAGCAATAAAAAAAGGGCACCCTCGCAGGCGCCCTTTTCCATTGCAGTTCAAGCAATCGAGTATCAGCTTTCGGAAGAGTAGTTTTCCGGAGCCAGTGACCAATGTGCAGGCGACATCCAGAGCGTCGAAAGCATCAGTTCACGGATATGGGGAAACTCTTTGGGAAGCCTGTCGTAAATCATTTCAAAAAGAGCCTCATGCGAAAGAAGCTCATTTTTCCACGCTTCGCGATCGACCGACATCAGCTTGATGAACTTCTCTTCTGTCATCTCCTCCAGACCTGTCCAGTCAATCATATCATACTTCGGCATCCAGCCAAGCGGACTCTCAACAGCGCCAGCATTGCCCTGCACACGATCAACAATCCACTTCAGCACCCTCATGTTTTCACCAAAACCTGGCCAGAGGAACTTGCCATTCTCATCCTTGCGGAACCAGTTGACACCAAAAATTCTTGGCAGTTCAGGCAGTGTACGCCCTACATGGAGCCAGTGGTTGAAATAATCACCCATGTGGTAACCGCAGAAAGGAATCATGGCAAAAGGATCGCGGCGAACATCGCCCACCTTGCCAGCGGCGGCTGCGGTTTTTTCGGAGCCCATGGTGGCGGCCAAATAAACTCCCGAATTCCAGTTTGCCGACTGGTAAACGAGCGGAACCGTATCTCCACGGCGACCGCCAAAAATAAATGCACTGATCATCACCCCATTCGGATCTTCCCAGTCAGCATCAAGCGAAGGGCACTGACTTGCCGGAGAGGTAAAGCGGGCATTGGGGTGCGAAGAGAGACGTCCGCAATCAGGAGTCCATGCATGGCCCTGCCAGTCGATAAGATGCTCAGGTGCCTCATCCGTCATCCCCTCCCACCAGACATCACCATCAGGCGTCATGGCGACGTTGGTGAAAATACAGTTCTTTGCAAGCGTTGCCATGGCGTTCGGATTTGATTTATCCGATGTGCCTGGAGCAACACCAAAAAAGCCATACTCCGGATTGATGGCACGAAGACGACCATCTTCGCCCGGCTTGATCCATGCGATATCATCGCCAATAGTGGTAATCTTCCACCCCTCAAAGGATTGAGGAGGAATGAGCATGGCAAAATTGGTTTTACCGCAGGCACTCGGGAATGCTCCACCGATGTAGGTTTTTTTGCCATCCGGCGATTCAACGCCAAGAATGAGCATGTGCTCAGCCAGCCACCCTTCATCGCGTGCCATCGAAGAGGCTATACGCAAGGCAAAACATTTTTTGCCAAGCAGGGCATTGCCGCCGTAACCGCTTCCAAAAGAGACGATTGAACGCTCTTCAGGATAATGGACAATGTATTTCGTGTCGTTGCAGGGCCAGGCAACATCCTGCTCTCCGGGTTGAAGCGGCGCACCGACAGAGTGAAGACAAGGCACAAATTCGCTGTTTTCACCAAGCAGATCCATAACCTTGCGTCCCATCCTCGTCATGATGCGCATGTTCGTTACAACATAGGGCGAATCGGAAATTTCAACACCGATATGGGCGATGGGAGAGCCAAGAGGCCCCATGCTGAACGGGATGACGTACATGGTACGGCCAGTCATACAATCCCTGAAGAGCTCTTTCATCGTCTCTTTCATCTCTTTTGGAGCAACCCAGTTGTTGGTCGGGCCTGCATCCTGGCGACGGATACTGCAGATATAGGTCCTGTCTTCAACACGCGCAACATCACTTGGGTCCGAACGACAGAGATAGCTGTTCGGGCGCTTCTCTTCCGAGAGCTTGATAAAGGTACCGCTCGCCACCATCTGCTGGGCGAGTTTGTCATACTCCTCCTGGGAACCGTCACACCAGTGCACCGCACTCGGGTTACAAAGGTCAGCCGTCTCCTGTACCCACTGGATCAGCTTTTTGTTTTTCACATAGTCCGGAGGATTGATCTGCATTACAGTCATGGTCTTTCTCATATGGCTTAAGGTTATAAAAAAAAACGTTCGCAATCACCACTGACTGCGAACGTGTCGAAGAAAAAAAGCTGATTGTCCGGATTGCGACGGCCACCGGAGCTGAAAACCATCAATCATAAGATGATGACGTTATTGAAAAGTTTCTGGTTTTTTAAGGGCATCCACAATGATTTTTTCAAAGTCCTCTTTACTTCTGCCCCCCGTAATGACCTGGGTTATGCGACCTGAAGAGTTGATGACAAAAGAGGTCGGAATGGCACTAAGACCACCCGTAACATATCGACCGAAGGCAGAGACGATATTGTCGTCAGCCATGACAACCGGATAATCTATCTTGTTTTTTAGAATAAAAGCGCGTATTGAGGGTTCAGTTTCATTAACCGCTACGCCAATAAATGTGAAGCCTTTACTTCCGTATTGCTGCTGGAGGGAAACCATGTCGGGAATTTCCGCACGGCATGGAGGGCACCATGATGCAAAAAAATTCACGATGTAAACTTTTCCGGCAAACTGGGTCGACGCCACAGTTTTTCCATCAAGAGAGCGTGCGGCAAAAGCCGGAGCCGATGGCAATGCCTGAAACGAAAGCCCATCCACACTTTTCTTTTCAACAGGCAAGATTGTCGAAACCTTAAACAGCACCCCTGCCACACCGCAGAACAAAAGAGCAGAGATTGTCCACACCTTCCAGGAGTGGCTGAACATCCTTTTCATACCGTTCCAGTTAAAAATCAAAAAAGCTTAATCGCATAGTATTCCCAATATACAATTCTTCTTTTTTTTGACTGCTATAAATCATCTGTTATTTAGTCTTTGTGATTCTCTGTCAAAAAAATTATATTTGACCTTGTTTTTCGCTACGTTTAAGCCACCTTAGCTCAGTTGGTAGAGCAACTGTTTCGTAAATAGTAGGTCGTGGGTTCGACTCCCTCAGGTGGCTCGTCTCCGGAACAGTCTGAAAAAGCGAAAAACAATACGGTAGCACCTCATTTCTGGTAAAAAAGGCAGAGAAGCCCGGAAGCACGAACGTTTGATTACACAAATAAAATCCTATCCAAACTGTCACTATGCAAGAAGGTAAGATTTCCCAAATCATCGGCCCTGTAGTTGATGTCGATTTCCCTGAAGGACGGCTTCCGTCAATTCTGGATGCGTTGACCATTACAAGAGCCGACGGCACCAAGCTCGTTCTGGAAACACAACAGCACCTTGGAGAAGAGCGCGTTCGTACCGTTGCCATGGAGAGCACCGACGGCTTGGTCAGAGGACTCAGCGTCGCCAATACCGGCAGACCGATACAGGTTCCTGTCGGACTTGAAGTTCTTGGCAGAATGTTGAACGTTGTCGGAGACCCGATTGACGGACGCGGTCCGGTCACCACAAAAAAAACTTATTCCATCCATCGCCTTGCGCCAAGATTTGACGAAATCTCTACAAAAGCAGAGATGTTTGAAACCGGCATCAAGGTTATCGATCTTCTTGAGCCCTACTCACGCGGTGGAAAAACCGGTCTCTTCGGAGGCGCCGGTGTAGGCAAGACGGTTCTTATCATGGAACTGATCAACAATATCGCCAAACAGCAGTCTGGATTCAGCGTCTTTGCCGGAGTGGGCGAACGGACGCGTGAAGGAAACGATTTATGGCATGAAATGATGGAGTCAGGCGTTATCGACAAGACCGCTCTTGTCTTTGGCCAGATGAACGAGCCTCCAGGAGCCCGCCAGAGGGTTGCCCTTACCGGTCTCAGCATTGCCGAGTACTTCCGTGATGAGGAAGGTCGTGACGTTCTGCTCTTTATTGATAATATCTTCCGCTTTACCCAGGCAGGATCTGAAGTATCAGCACTGCTTGGACGTATGCCGAGCGCCGTAGGCTACCAGCCAACTCTCGCAACAGAGATGGGTGAACTTCAGGACAGGATTGTATCAACCAACAAGGGCTCAGTAACCTCTGTACAGGCTATCTATGTGCCTGCGGATGATCTTACCGATCCGGCTCCTGCCACCGCCTTTGCTCACCTTGATGCAACAACCGTGCTGTCGCGCTCGATTGCTGAACTTGGCATTTACCCGGCAGTTGATCCTCTTGATTCAACATCACGTATTCTTGACCCGAACATTGTTGGTGACGATCACTACGATACTGCGCAGGCCGTCAAACAGCTCTTGCAGCGTTACAAAGATCTTCAGGATATCATCGCCATTCTCGGTATGGATGAACTGAGCGACGAAGACAAGCTTGTGGTTTCGAGAGCAAGAAAAGTACAGCGCTTCCTTTCACAGCCATTCTTTGTGGCTGAAGCCTTTACCGGTCTTGCCGGAAAATATGTGAAGCTTGAAGAGACCATCAAAGGCTTCAAGGAGATCATTGCCGGAAAGCATGACAGTCTTCCGGAAAGCGCATTTTATCTGGTTGGAACCATTGAAGAAGCGATTGAAAAAGCAAAAACGCTCTAAACAGAAGCAATAACCATGGCGAATTCCGATAAAGGCTTTCAGATAGAGATCGTCACTCCCCAGAAACTTCATTTTTCCGGGGAGGTAGTCAGTGTTACTGCTCCGGGTGATCTGGGGCAGTTTCAGATACTCAGAAACCATGCGCCACTGCTCTCATCATTGACAAAAGGCACGGTAAAACTTGCCTTGGCGGATCGCACTGAGCAGTCGTTTTCTATTCTTGACGGTTTTTTTGAAGTCAGCGGCAACAAGGCAATTCTGCTGACTGAAACCATTTCCTGATTTCATACCAATGAAATAAAGAGCATCAGCATCTTCACCGGTGCTGATGTTTTCTATGTGTTATGAAAATCCTTACCCCAAAAGCCCTGCACAAGGGAGATACCATAGGCCTCATCTCCCCCTCTTCACACTGCGCTTATCCTGATAAAATCAATCAGGCAGTGGGCTATCTCGAAAATAATGGCTACCGGGTCAAGCCCTCCCGCCACCTTAACTGTATTGATACCGATCCGGCAATTGCCGACCAGCAAAAGCTGCACGATCTTCATGAGATGTTCCTTGATCCCAAAATAAAAGCAATTATCTGCCTGAGGGGAGGAGCGGGAGCCTCAAGATTATTAAAAAAAATAAATTATGACATCATAACCGCCAATCCGAAAATAGTTGTCGGTTATTCAGACATTACCGCACTCTCGCTTGCCATCTTTGCAAAAACAGGGCTGATCACCTTTTCCGGCCCGATGCTTGCAACAGAACTCTACAAACCAACGCCCTATACAGAAGAGCACTTCTGGGGAATGTTGACCTCTCCGGCTTATTCGCTTTCGCTTCAAAACCATCCTGAACACCCTATAACCTGTGTCAGATCGGGAGTAGCAGAAGGAATCCTTCTTGGTGGCAACCTATCCGTACTCTCTTCGATGATCGGAACGCCCTACCTGCCCTCGCTGAACGATTCACTGCTTTTTCTCGAAGACATCAACGAACCGGCATACCGCATCGACAGAATGCTCTCACACCTCGACAATGCCGGTCTGCTGGCACATTGCAAGGGCGTTCTGTTCGGACAGTTCGGCAATGAAGCAGAAAATACAACCGTTGAAAATATTCGGCAGCAGAATATCTTTAACTATTATAGTAAAGAGGCCCATATCGACGGACCAATCGTGAGAGGACTCTCTTACGGTCATATCAGAAATCTGATGACCATCCCGATAGGGGGCCGCTTCAAAATGAAACTCTCCGAGGAAGGCAACTTTTTACTCGGAGCCCTCAATCCGGTCATTGACGCATAATACGCCCTGCTGTGCCCAATACTTGTTTCAGCCATTGTAACAGATCCAAGTCGATAACCTATGAACTTCTCTCTTGGCAACAGGTGGACGTCATCGTTACCTGCACCTGTAACGAAACAGACCGAAGAACGCTCCGGCCCCGATTTGCTTGACGCATATCGAGTCATCCTGTTCAATGATGAAGAGCATAGCTTCGACGAGGTGATTACACAAATTATTAAAGCAGTGGGTTGCAGCCGTCAAAAAGCCGAAAAACATACATGGGAAGTACACACTCGTGGACGCAGCATCGTCTATGCGGGCCAAATCTTCCAGTGCCTCAAGGTAAGCTCCATTCTCGAAGAGATTGCCCTTAAAACGGAAATTCAGACTGGATAATATCCACCGTACAGAAAACACAACAAATCTTAATTTTTGCCAGATTCGGAGAGAGCGAACCATTCGGGCCAAACCTCCATCGACCAGCCAGCCACCCGAAACTGCCGATACACACCACCCATCCACTGCCGCAGTTCAGCCACATTCATCTGCAAGCGAGCCTGCTCTCCTTTTATATCAAACGGAAAAATGATGGCCGCACCCTTTGCCAAACATTGCAAATCTACCGTTTCCGGTAACACCGAATGCTCAAACCCGCGAACCTTTACGGGCTCCAACAACGCTTTCTTCCACTCCGCATCATGCTGCTGAACAGAAAGCATCAACTCTTTGTCAACCAAAGGCGAAGTCTGTGTTAAATTCTCGATATGACCAGATAACTTTGGCACCATACGCCGACAAAGACGCTGAGTCAACCAGAATACCGCAGGTGCTTCACCATCAAAATCAGCCGACATGCGTATTCGATCTTCAATCTCAATGTACTGCAGCGTAACTTTTTTAAGTATCACCATAGCTCTCTATTTTCGCCTGTTTGCAATTTTACCGAATAATTCAACAAGTAACCCGCTCTATTGTAAGCTAAACGTACTCATTCCCGGCCAAAAGCCCAAGCCAACCCTCATCCTGTGATTATCCCGCTTGCATTCTTGCGTTGAATGTTTTATCCTGTTAAACTAAAGTTTCTTGAGAATTTTTTATACAATCTTGGGCAAATAATGAGTGATTCCGATCAAAAACGGGTGCAGAGTGTGAATCTGCCCCCCGAGAAGGTGATGCATAAACTGGTTTCGCTGGCCAAACGACGGGGTTTTATTTTTCCCTCCTCTGAAATTTATGAGGGACTCTCCTCCTGCTTTGATTACGGACCGCTTGGCAGCGAAATGAAACGCAATATCAAAGCTCTCTGGTGGAACTCAATGACCCGCCGTCACCAGAATATTGTGGGCCTTGACGCCTCAATCATGATGAACCCCCGGGTATGGGAAGCTTCTGGCCATGTCGCGAGCTTCAACGATCCGATGATTGACGACCGTACCACCAAAAGGCGTTACCGTGCAGACCATCTGATTGAGAACCATATCGAAAAACTGCGCCGTGACAACAAAGAAGAGGAGCTTCAGAGGGTACAAGGTGCTTATGAAGCTGTTGCGGGTGCGGACGATTCGAACCGGGCTCTCTACGACATCATTATTTCTGAGGGAATCAAGGCACAGGATACCGGCTCGGGTGACTGGACGGAGGTGCGCCAGTTCAACCTGATGTTCCAGTGCAATATGGGCGCCGTGGCCGATAAATCAACCATTGTCTACCTGCGCCCTGAAACCGCTCAGGGAATTTTTGTGAACTTCCACAACGTTCGTGAATCATCGCGCATGAAGGTGCCATTTGGCATTGCGCAAATCGGCAAAGCCTTCCGCAACGAAATTGTGAAGGGAAACTTCATCTTTCGGATGGTGGAATTTGAACAAATGGAGATGCAGTATTTCGTCAAACCTGGAACACAGGCAGAGGCATTTGAAGCATGGCGGGAGGAGCGCTTCGCCTGGTACACAACAGCTCTCGGCATCAACAAGGAAAAGCTTCACTGGTACAAGCACGACAAACTTGCCCACTACGCCGACCTGGCCTACGACATCAAGTTCGAGTTTCCTTTCGGGATTGAGGAGATCGAGGGAATTCACTCCAGAACCGATTTTGACCTGAAGCAGCATCAGGAGTTTTCAGGAAAAAATATGGAGTATATCGACCAGCTTACCAATGAGCGCTACATCCCTTACGTGGTTGAAACCTCCGCCGGGTGTGACCGCCTTTTCCTTGCGCTGCTTGCAGATGCCTACACGGAAGATACCGTTGACGGTGATGAACGGGTGGTACTGAAGCTCTCGCCGAAAGTTGCGCCGGTAAAAGCCGCCGTACTTCCGCTGATGAAAAAGGGCGGTATGGGTGAAAAGGCCTCTCTGCTCAGCGAAGAGCTTTCGGAAGACCTCCTCATCCAGTATGATGATGCCGGATCTATCGGCAAACGCTACCGGCGTCAGGATGAGATCGGCACACCGTTCTGTATCACGGTTGACCATCAGTCACTGGAAGAAAACAGTGTTACCGTGCGTTACCGTGACACGGCAACACAGGAAAGAATCGAAATTTCGAGAGTACGGGAATTTCTTGCATCAAAACTAATAAAGCTTTAAGCCATGCGTTACGATGTCGCAGTCATCGGTGGCGGACCTTCGGGAGCCATCGCAGCCGCCGTACTGGCCACGGCCGGAATATCAACAGTTCTCATTGAACGAGACCTTGAAAACATCAAACCCTGCGGGGGCGCAATTCCTCTCGGCCTTATCGAAGAGTTCAACATTCCTGACGAACTCATCGAAAAAAAGCTGTCGAGCATGAGAGTTCGCTCTCCAAAAGGGCGCATCATTGAGATGCAGATGCCAAACGGCTATGTCGGCATGGTACGGCGAGAAAAATTCGACCGCTATCTGCGCTCCGAAGCTGAACGGGCAGGGGCTGTTGTTGTTGAAGGGCTGGTTAAGTCAATCGCGAACTCAGGCGACGGCTTTGTTATCAACACGCACCACGACAAGGTTGCGCCTCTCCGGGCTCGCAAAATTATCGGGGCAGACGGAGCAAACTCAAAAACGGCCATTGACCTGCACTTTCCACCCAACGAGCTGAAGGTGATTGCCATGCAGCAGCGATTCAAGTACACTCCAACCATCGAGCAATTCGCTGACACCGTTGAAATCTGGTTTGACGGCGAAGTCTCTCCCGATTTTTACGGCTGGATTTTCCCCAAAGCTGATCATCTGGCTATCGGTACCGGTACAGGAGGCAGGCGCAAAAACGTCAAAATACTTCAGAAACGATTTATTGAAAAAATAGGGATCACTGACGAACCCTACCTCGATGAAGCGGCACAAATTCCGATAAAGCCCCGGAAATCATTTACCCAGGAAAAGGCTATTCTTGTCGGTGACGCCGCAGGGCTTGTAACACCTGCAAACGGGGAAGGCATTTTCTTTGCCATGCAATCCGGAAAACTTGGGGCAGAGGCAATGATCAAGCACCTTAACTATAAAGCGCCGCTGAAGAATTACGAAAAAGAGTTCCGTAAGCTCTATGCTCAAATCTTTTTTGGTCTCGATGTTTTACAATCAGTATACTACCGCAACAACCGGCTCAGGGAGAGTTTTGTAGCAATATGCGCCGACGATGACGTGCAGCGGATAACGTTTGACTCCTATCTTTATAAAAAAATGGTTCCGGCATCTTTGACAACCCAGATAAAAATTCTTTCCAAAAATATATACCATCTGATCAAGGGCTCCTGAATGCTGCTCTCCTTTCAAAACTGGATTATCCACATCTCCTCAGCGCTTGAATGGGGAGTTGCCGCCGCCCTGCTCTTCCATTACGGCAGAATAACAGGGCGACCTGGCATCCGCCTCTTTGGCCTTGCCATGCTGCCACACTGGATTGGCAGCTTTTTTGTGCTGGGTTATCACATCTCCGGCGACTCCATTCCGCAGCTTCTCGACATGTCGGAGCTCATCAACCTCGTCGGCAGCACGGCGCTCCTCCTTGCAACCCTGAACCTGCTCAAATCGACAAAAAAACGCTCAGCCTCCGGTTCCATGGCCGCTCTTGCCGCTATCATGATTGCCGGAAAACCGCAATCCTGGCTCGGGGCGGATATTTTTGACGCCATTCTGCAACTCTCAAGCGTTGTCTATATCACCTTTCTTGTGCTGCTACTGGTACTCTACCGTCGCGACAAGACTATTTTTTCTTCGCTGACGGTTGCTGGCTTCTGGTTTGTGCTGATCTTCATCTCGGTTACCATCTTCTGCATGTACCTCGCCACCCAGGTGAGGGGCTATCCAACACTATCACACGATGACCTGCTGCACGGTGCGGCAGAAAGCCTGCTGAGCATCAGTAATCTTATGATTGTCATCGGGGCACACCGCAAGATCAAGGAGTATGAACGGGAGCAAGTGCGACGCGCTCAGGGATGAAGAATTCGTAAATATTTACGTGAATCAGAGAGCACCTCAACGGCTTTTTTTACCACCGGGTCATGATCAAGTTCAGCTCGCCGTGCACTGCGCTCGTCATAATGGCGAAGAATCTCGACTTCGAGTTCCGCAGCAACTTCCGCTGACTCTTTTGCAACTTCCAGCTCTTTAAGTCGATCAACCTCCCGCTGCAATAACGAGAAGCATTGCAAATCACTTTCAGTACTCTCCGACTGAACTTTCTTCATACTCTCCTTCAACTCATTGAAGCGCCGTTCTGAATCGGAGGTGTACACAAATTTTTTGACACGCAGAAAGTCGGTAAACGATGCCAGAAGCGCAGGACGATCAATCGGCTGCGGAGGGATGAGAGGGTGAGAGGAACGATAGACTGAGGAGAAAAGAAAGAGCAGCCCCCTCTTACTGAGCTCCGAAAGGTAGGGGGATGTCACCGGTTCAGAGAGCTGAATATCTGGCATAATGCCGCCACCGCCGTATACCTTTCTCCTGCCTTTCGTATAAAAAAGCTCAGAGGCCTTCTCTCCCGGAACCGGAGGAAGCACCTTGCGCGATTCACTCACCGCATTATTGCTCTCTTTCTGGATCAAACGACCCGAAGGAGTATAGTATTTGGATGTTGTCAGCTTCAGAGCTGTATTGTAGGAGAGCCGTACCACCGACTGCACCAACCCTTTGCCATAGGAGCGTTCACCAAGAACAACCCCCCGGTCAAGATCCTGCATCGCACCGGCAACAATTTCCGCCGCAGAAGCGCTCTGCGTGTTAATCAAAACAGCAAGGGGAAGCTTGGCATCAAGCGGAGACGTCCCCGTTATATAGGATTTTGCCATTTCCGGCAACCGCCCTCGAATGGAAACCACCTCGCTGCCGTTAGGGACAAAGAGCGAAGCAACATCAACGGCAACATTGAGCAGTCCGCCTGGATTGTTTCGAAGATCGAGGATGATACCTTGCAGCGTGGTATGCTGCTCTGCGGCCTGGCGCACAAGCCCCTGCAACGCTTCACGCAAATCAGTCGTCGAACGGGCACCGAAGCTCTTCATCTCGATATAGCCGATACCACCGATAATACCGAAATAACTCACCGTGCTCACCCGCACCTCCTGCCGAATCAGTCTGACTGAAAATGGAACAGAACCCTGACGCTCAAGCTCAAAAAGCAACGGAGTCCCAGCGGCACCCTTTATCAATGTTTTGACCTTGTCGAGCGACATTTTCCTGACATGCTCGTTGTTGATGGCCACAATGCTGTCGCCCACCTTGAGACCTGCTTTGGCCGCAGCATAACCATCAACAACAGCAGTAACAAAAACCTCACCATCAAGGGAGGCTATGGAGATACCAATACCGACGTATTGTCCGCTGGTCAGCTCATCAAGCTCATCCGAATCATTTTCATCAAGAAAAAGGGTGTAAGGGTCAAGGGTCCGAAGCATGCCATCAATACCCGCATACATCAGGCCGCTCACATTGATCGAGTCAACATAGCTTTTTGAAACCTCGCGATAGACCTCACCAAGAAGATCGATACTTTTGACAATCTCAAAATACTCTTTGTCTGTCGAATCGGCAGGCACAGATGGAGCTGGCGGCATGGAGAGCACTGCGGAAGGAGAGGCACAGACGAGGAGAAGGGCTACCATAAAGCCCGGCACACCTCTCCGCAACCATCCCCCGTTACTCTCTTTGTTCCTCTGCATCATTCACCTTAAAGCCTCTTCAAGAGCCGTCGCACTGTCGGTCCGTTCATCACGGTATTTTATAATCACCGGCGTATAGATCGAAAGCCCGTGTTCAGCAGCAAAATCTCCCTTGATTCTCCGTGACCCGGCAACAACAACCGCCCCGGCAGGAATGACAAGAGGAGCTTCCGCGCTTTTGCGATAAATGGCGTTACGTGCCAAATCGTAAACCGGCGTTGAACCATTCAGGATAACCCCGGTACCGATAACCGCCCGTTCTTTCACAATGGTGCCCTCATAAATGCCACAATTACCACCAACCATCACCTCATCTTCAATAATGACCGGCATGGCACCAACCGGCTCAAGCACACCGCCAACCTGGACACCCGCCGAAAGATGCACCTTTTTGCCAACCTGGGCACAACTCCCCACAAGGGCGTGAGAATCAATCATGGTTCCCGCATCAACGTAAGCTCCGACATTGACATAGGCCGGAGGCATCATCACCACCCCAGGTGCCAGATAAGAGCCATCCCGCACCGCTGATCCTCCGGGCACAATGCGAACATTATTCTCCATCGTTATTGCTTTCAGCGGCAAGGTATCCTTGTCGATAAAAGTAAAGCCGGTGCCATGCTCATCAAGCGAAACATAGCTTCCCTGAAGTCTTCCAAGACGCATACCGAGCAAAATCCCCTCCTTGACCCAGAAGTTGACCTGCCACTCTCCGCCCGATTTTTCCGCAGCCCTCACCAACCCCTCATTGAGCAACTGCTTGAACTCGTTAAAAACTCTGCGCGCTTCCGGAATTTCCCAGAGCGCCGCCGGGCCAAGCGATGAAAAACCCAAAATAGCCTCTTTCAATGCATCATACTGTCCCATAAAGCCCGCCCTGCTGTTTTACTTTTTTACTGTTAAATATCGCCATATTCGGCGGTAATATCCTTATTATTTTTTCTGCTGTAAAAGCGGAAATCGTCACTTCTGAGGCTTTCATCCGGCTTCACCTGTACAAAGAGCAAGTGCTGGAGAAACCACTTCAGCTCCGTCTTCATGTCACTGTTCTGCAACGGTTCAACAACCGTCGGGCTGATATAGAGGTCAAGCTGCTGAAACTTCATGGAATTCTGCAGCGCATACTTGCGGAGCCACCGCTCAATCTGGTTGATGGTGGTAAACCTTGCTTGCACCACACCGCTCCCCCCGCAGGCAGGGCACTGATCGCCCATCCGCTGCATCAAGCTTGGACGTATCCGCTCACGGGTGATCTGCATAATCCCGAAATCGGACATCGGCAGAATATTCGATTTTGCCCGATCGTTACGCAACTCGGTTTTCATGGAGTCGTAGACCTTCTTGGCATTCTTCTGGTCGAGCATATCAATAAAATCAACCACAATAATGCCGCCAATATCACGCAACCGCAACTGCCGCACAACTTCACGGGCAGCCTCAAGGTTGGTTTTCAGTGAATTCTCCTCCTGCTCGCGCTTGGCCGCATACCTGCCGCTATTGACATCAACCACCACCATTGCCTCGGTATGCTCAATAATGATATAACCGCCCGACTTGAGCCACACCTTGCGCGAAAAAATTGACTCAACATCCTTGGCAATCCCGTACCCCTCAAACAAGGGAAGCTTGCCCTGGTAGAAGGTGACATTCTTGACCATCTCAGGCGCAGCCCACTGAATATAGTTCAGCGTCTCCTTGTGGATCAGCGGTGAATTTGCAACAATTTCTGTAACATCCGAGGTGAGCGAATCGCGCAGCACACTCGATATAATCGTATCCTCCTTGAAAATCAACTGGGGAGGAGCCGCATCCTGCAACTTTTCCTCAATCTGCGTCCACTTGGCCAGCAACTTCTCAAGATCCTGCTTCAACAGCGTCTCCTCCTGATCTTCGGCAACGGTACGAATAATGGCACCAAAACCTTCCGGCAAGATGGAACGCACCAGCTTTTTCAACCTTGAACGCTCCTTGCGCGCAATGACCCTCCGCGAAACGGCAACCTGACCGCCACCAAAGGGCAGCAACACCATGAAACGCCCGGCAATGGTAATATCGGAGGTAAGGCGGGAACCCTTGCTGCTGATCGGCTCCTTAATAACCTGCACAAGAATGGAATCGTTCGGCTTGAGCTTGGCGGCAATCAACTGGGTATACGACTGCCTTTTTTCAGCCCGCTCCTGCTCATCAGCCGAAGGTTTCTTGCTTCCACTGCGGGCTGCCTGCTTTACAGTTGCACCAACTGCCGGTTCATCACCATTCCGGAAATCCTGCGGCGCATCATCCGCATCGCCATCATCCACACCGCCATTCTCATCATCATCATCATCCTCAATCAGCGCCCTGTAATCCTCATTCGTGGTGCCAACATCTGAAAAATGCAAAAACCCGTCAGACTTCTGCCCGATATCAACAAACGCGGCCTTCAGCCCCTCAACAACCTTATGCACCCGGCCAAGATAGATATCACCAATACTTCTGCGACTCTCCGGACGCTCAATAATCAACTCAACCAGCCGACCCTCCTCAACAAGGGCGACCTGTATCTCGTCGCCGGTCTTGTTCATCAGCAACTGTTTATTCGAACTCTTCTTCATTCGTTCACTCTTTTATAATGGCAAGAACCCCGGGGGGAATGCCCCCTCTCAGAACCTCTTTCATACCCCATAGCAACCAAGCATCGGCTCCCAAAAACCGTGCAAATCTCCGCCAGGGAGCATACTTCAACTGATACTTTTTTTTTGAGTCATACTGCAAGCGATCTCCGTCAGCCGGAAAAACGGCCAGAGCGGCCTGCAACCTGACAGTCAAGATAAGAAATAATAGACAGGAAACCGCCAAAACTACCGCCTGAAGGCAGTGCGATGATGCCGCATTGCGTTGCGTTATCTCAAAATGCTCTCTTCCCCATTTTTCAGCTTCACAAAGAGATCAGAAGAGTGGCTGTAATACTGTTTCCTCTATAGCCGTCGGTTCCCAGCATACCGAGATATTCTCCCGCCAGAAGAAATCCATTGTGCGCCAGGTATCCAAAACCGACTCCAAACGTACCGACGTTCTGTGCACTACTCATACTCCGCGTCGAATAAAGTCCTCCGGAAACACCTGTACTTGAGTAAAAAATATCCTGAATATTCTCTCCATTAAAATTCCGGCTGTACTGTGCTCTGCATGAAAAAGTGATCGTGCCGGAAGCAAGAGGAATATCACGATGAACGCTGAGACCACAAGAGGCGGAGCCGTCCGTCATATCCAGATTATCATAGCTTAACGCCAACTGACTGTCACCACTTTCGGAAGAGGCATCGATTCGTGTTGTACTGGCTTCAATGCGTAGATAAGGCTGCAACATAAAACTCTTGAGAGAGAACGAACCACTCGAAGAAAGCCCGGTAAAGTAGATATGTCCATCACGGACGCCAGGATAAACCGTGCCTTCTGTAGAGATACGGGTATTGTGAAAAGTGATATCACCATAGCCAGCCATGAGATCCAGTTTCCACGGAGAGGCTGGACTAAACGACAGATAGGCCATAGAGGTAATCTGCCGGGCTTTCACCTCCGAACCGCGATCATCGACCTCTGTCCTGCCACTGCCATAGCCCACTGCTACCCCGAAAATCCAGCATGAATCAAGCGGAATATCAAGCCCAATGGTTCCTCCCGATTCTGAAAAGCGACTCGCCCCATCAAACCCCGAACCAAAATCTATCGCACCGGTTGACCAGAAAGCCAACTCCGCACCTCTATCGACCGGCGAAACAACTTCCTCTGGTTTAATAGCTGAAGCCGCAGCGCTCTTGTACCCTGCACCAAAATCGGCAGGCAATGATTCGAGGTGGTACCACACATTACGGCTCTGTGTTTCAGTAAATCGCCGGGCAGCAGAAGCCTGGGCTGCCACAAGGTTTTTTATTGTCGCATCTTCATCTAATGAAGGCATTAACTTCAGCACAAGGTGCAGCGTACTCTCTTTCTGGATATTGTAATCGGCAAGTGTTCGTCCATCCTCAAGCTTCTTGCCAGCAAAAATTAATACTTGCTGGTCAGGCGCAATCCCCTCCTTATCCTGAATCTTCTGCTTTACATTTTCAATGGAGTCGCTCGGTTCAACTTCAAGGGTGACTGTTTTGCCGGTAAGTGTTTTCACAAAAATCTGCATGGCTTGAGCATCCAGAGCGAACAATAACAGCACTGCGACCAATGACAGGCGAAGCGCATCACGACAAAAAAATCCATATCTCATGTTCTGAACGAGCAATAAAGAATTTGTAATAACGGAGCAACATTTACTTGCGGGAATCTGCTTATCTGCAAATAATGTACAATTTTATTACACAATCACAGAAACTTTAACCCACCACTCCGCTCTCTTTTTGCCGTAGTTCTATCTCCAGAACGCCCCGCGTCCCTTTGTTTACGAAAGCACCGGCTTGTTGACCAACTTTACCGACTACCGGGACCCAAAACCCCGCTCAAGGCCGGTCTTCACCTTTCACCGCCCTGAAACCTTCCGCGAGCGGCTTGGAAAAGAGCAAAGTCTCAGAGCACGCCTGCACTCCATTCCTAAGCTGAGCCAACGTGCTCTGCGCGAGTGCCAGAGCATCGCCATCAACAACCCTGAAAGCTCCTTCCATAACGCACGCCCGAGAGCACTCATCCAGATGGCCACCGGTTCAGGCAAAACCTTTGCCGCCATCATCTCGATCTACCGCCTGCTCGAAGACGACGCATTCAAGGAAACCACGCCAGAGTTCAATGTTCACGACTATACCCTCCCGATAGTACTCACAGACGCTCAGGAAGAGGGGGGACTATTTGGGTTTCGGTTTTGAGAAGGAATAGTGCGTCGCCTATTCATAATGAGTCCAGAGACGAATGATTTTGACGATGCGCTCGGTCTCATAGATTTGATAGACAAGACGATGCTGGATATTCACTCTTCTTGAATAGGCTCCGAAAAGATCACCAACAAGTTTCTCAAAAGGCGGAGGAGTCTGGAATGGATTTTTTTGCAGAATTTCAAGCAACTCCAATGCTTTGGGCTTCAATCCGGCAGACGCAAGTTTTTTGGCATCCTTTTGAGCCTGCTTTGTATAAACAAGCTGACAAGTCACCAGTCAAGCTCTTTCGAACATTGAGTAATCTCCTCATTGAGCCCCTCCTGAATTGATTCGCGCACGCCCGGAATAGAAACAAGGTGCAGTGTTTCCGAGATTGCATTCCAGTCACTTTCCGACAAAAGAACGGCATTCCCTCTTTTCCCTTTGATGACAACAGGTTTGTGTGAACTCACCGTTTCGTCAACAAGCTGGTAAAGTTTTGCTCGTGCGCCCGTTACACTTATAGTCGTTGTAGTCATAGCGTTTCCTCTTTTTCATAAAACGTACGTCTTTTAATACGTATTGTCAAATTTGTTCTTTTTTGGTTCTGTAAGTGGGCATTGTACTGAATCATCCTGTCATTGCGGCATGTTCAGACGGTACGCCATGAGCCATCATTAAGGTGTGATTTAACTTGACCCCAGCAGTAGCCAGCTTCAGGGTCTGCTTCGAACTCCACAAGGCGTGCTTCAAGCTCAACCTTAAGCGCAGGCAAGATTTCCACAGCTTCAGGCACTGCTGCAACGCTATCCCAGATAAGCTCAACGAGACGAAGGCGCTCCTGCACTGGAAGCTCAAGAATGTCGGCAATAGAAATGGTGCTCATATTGGATTAAGGTATTCTTCTTTTTATGAAACACTTGCGAGGTTAACTCACTCTGAATAGTACGAAAAAGGTACAGATAATTTGACCAAACAGAAAAAAAGTAGAGTTTTACAGTAAAGGAGAAGTCAAAAAACCCCACCACCCCGCTTTCTTTTTGCCGTAGTTCTTTGAAAGTTCTCTACATTGCAGAAAGCATTTTATTCGTGTTGCGACTCTCTCCTTTCACCCTATGCCGGATAAAAACTCTCTGAACCAGATGCCCGAGCAGAAAGCTCGTGACGCCATCGACCGCCAGCTCACGGCGGCGGGGTGGGCTGTTCAAGAGAAGAGCCAGATCAACTGGCATGTTTCGGCGGGCATTGCGGTGCGCCATTACCCGATGCAGGACGGCTCAGAGGCCGACTACGTCCTCTTTGTTGATCGCAAGCCTGTCGGGATCATCGAGGCAAAACGGGAGGAGGAGGGGGAGCGCCTCACCTCTGTAGAAGATCAATCTTCAGGATATGCAACAAGCAAACTGAAGCACCTCCAGAACGCCCCGCTCCCCTTCGTCTACGAAAGCACCGGCATCTTGACCCACTTTACCGACTACCGGGACCCCAAACCCCGCTCACGGCCGGTGTTCACCTTTCACCGCCCTGAAACCTTCCGCGAGTGGCTTGGCAAGGAGCAGAGCCTCAGAGCACGCCTGCACTCCATTCCCGAGCTGAACCAACGTGGTTTGCGCGAGTGCCAGAGCATCGCCATCAACAACCTCGAAGGCTCCTTCCGTGACGCACGCCCGAGAGCGCTCATCCAGATGGCAACCGGTTCAGGCAAAACCTTTGCCGCCATCACCTCTATCTACCGCCTGCTCAAACACGGCGACGCCAAACGAATACTCTTTCTGGTCGATACCCGCAACCTCGGCGAACAGGCTGAGCAGGAGTTCCGGGCCTATACACCCAATGACGACAACCGCAAGTTTACCGAACTCTACAACGTGCAGCGGCTCCAGTCGAGCGCCATCGCCAGCGACAGTAAGGTCTGCATCACCACCATCCAGCGCCTCTACTCCATTCTGAAAGGCGAGGAGCTTGACCCTTCGCTGGAGGAGGAGAACCCGGCGGAAAAACGCTGGCAGCCAAAAGAGCCGGTACCGGTAGCCTACAGCGCAAAGGTTCCACCAGAATTTTTTGACTTCATCGTCATCGACGAGTGCCACCGCTCCATCTACAACCTCTGGCAGCAGGTGCTCGACTACTTCGACGCCTTTCTCATCGGTCTGACCGCAACGCCCGACAAGCGCACCTTCGGCTTTTTCCAGGAAAACATCGTCAGCGAATACAGCCACGAACGCGCCGTAGCCGATGGCGTCAATGTGGGTTACAGCGTCTATCTCATCGAAACCGAGATCACAAAAAACGGCGCAGAAATCAAGGCGAGAGAATTTATCGACAAACGGGAAAAGCTCTCCCGCCGCAAACGGTGGGAGCAGCTCGACGAGGACATCACCTATACGTCCACACAGCTCGACCGTGATGTCGTCAATCCAAGCCAGATCCGCAACATCATCCGGACCTTTCGCGAGATAGTGCCGATCTTGTTCCCCGGACGAACCGAGGTGCCCAAAACCCTTGTCTTCGCCAAAACCGACAGTCATGCCGAAGATATCATCAAAAGTATCCGCGAAGAGTTTGGCGAAGGCAACGCATTCTGCAAAAAAATCACCTGCAAGTCGGACGAAGATCCCAAATCACTGCTCGCCCGCTTTCGCAACGAGTACAACCCCAGAATAGCCGTCACGGTTGACATGATCGCCACCGGCACCGACGTCAAGCCGCTCGAATGCCTGCTCTTCATGCGCGATGTCAAAAGCAGCAACTATTTTGAGCAGATGATAGGCCGAGGCACACGCACCATCTGTTTTGATGACCTCAAAAAAGTGACCCCATCCGTCACCTCCGCCAAAACCCACTTTGTCATAGTCGATGCCATCGGCGTCACCAGATCGCTGAAAACCGACAGTCGACCCCTTGAGCGCAAGCCCACAATTTCACTGAAGGAGCTGCTTGAAGCCATCACCTTCGGCGCCGAAGAGGAAGATCTCTTCATCTCCCTTGCCAGCCGCCTTGCCCGGCTCGACCGGCAGATCACCGAAGAGGAACGGGCAACCTTTATCGAAAAAACGGGCGGCAAAAGCATCAACCAGGTTGTCCGCGAACTGTTCGACGCCTGGAACCCCGACGCTATCAGCCTGAAAGCACAATCGTTACATGGAGCGCTTGTAGAAGAGGATAGCGATAACCCCTCAACCGAAACACATCAGTTGCGGGAAGAGGCACGGCGGGCGCTCCTGCACGAAGCACGCTCCACCTTTAACGGAGCTCTGAACGAGTTTATCGACACCGTCCGCCGCGTGCATGAACAGATTATTGACACCATCAACCTCGACCTGGTCACAAAAAGTGAATGGGCCACCGAAAGCGCCGACAAGGCAACAGCACTGATCGGGGAGTTCAAGAGCTACCTTGAAGCGCACAAAGATGAAATCACCGCGCTCACCATCTTCTACAACCAGCCCTTTCAGCATCGCACGGTCACCTACCGGATGATCCGCGAGCTGTTTGAGCGCCTCAAAGCCGACAAACCCGCCCTGGCTCCAATGCGCATCTGGCACGCTTACGAGCAACTCGAACAGGTCAATGGCACCAGCCCGAAAAACGAGCTCATCGCCCTCGTCTCACTCATCCGCCGCGTCATCGGCATCGACACGGTATTGACCCTCTACGACAAAACCGTTGACGCCAATTTCAAAAAATGGATCTTCAACAAGCACTCCGGCGCAGGCGAAAAGTTCACCGAAGAGCAGATGCAGTGGCTGCGCATGATCAAGGAGCACATTGCCGCCAGCATTCATATCGAGCCTGACGATCTCGACCTCACCCCCTTCAACGCGCATGGAGGCCGGGGTAAAATGTGGCAACTTTTTGGAGAGAGGACGGGGGCGATTATTGATGAACTTAACGAGGTGTTGACGGGATAAAGTCATAAAGGATCTCACCCCTGCTTTTATTCGATTTTATTCGATTTTTATTTTTTTATTCGAAAAGCAGAATAAAAACGAATAAGAAAAAACGATTTATTCATAAAAAAGGTATTTTTTGTCGTCATACCTTCACTTTGAAAACGAATACAATACCACGCAGACGTAAAAGCCATGAATCTGCAAGACGCTTATTATGAACATAAATTTGAACTATTGTATCTCCGAACCAAGGGAAACGAGTTTCAAACATTCTTTGAGCGATTGATGGGTTTGGCCTACAAAGCAGATTTTATGGCCTGCCGACCATGGGGCAATATTGGTGACCGAAAAAATGATGGCTTTCTCAAGTCAGATCGTCGTCTTTTTCAGGTTTATGCCCCCAACGAAATGGATGCAGCGAGAGCTATTGCCAAAATTACGGAAGATTTTGAGGGTGCAAAAGAGCATTGGAGCAGGTACTTCGACAAATGGACCTTCGTCCATAACGCAACCGATGGACTTCCGCCCCATATTCATGAGCTATTGCTCAAGTTTGAGCATGTCAATGCGGGCATTATTCTGGAGCCTTGGGGACTGGAAGAACTTCGGCAGATTTTTTGCAGACTCTCGTTGGACGATCGGATATCCTGGTTTGGTCATGCTCCTGATGAAGAGACAAAGGCGCGACTCGGATTTAAAGAGATTCAAGTCGTGCTGGAATCACTGGAATGCAAAACAATGCCAACCAGTGCGACCGTGAAAGCCATTCCTCCTGGCAAGATCGAGGCCAACAACCTCTCTGAAACCGTAAGTACTCTGATCAAATATGGCTTGGCAAAGTCTCCGTTAGTTTCCGCATTCCTTGAAAAATGGCATGATGAAACTCTGGGAGAGCGTCTGGCAGTTTCTTTCCGAAAAAAATACGAGGATTTACGAGAAACAATGCACCCGAACAAAATATTCAATGAACTACAAACGTGGGCTGGCGGAAACCAGATCGGGACACCAGAACATCAGATGGCGGTATTGACTGTGCTTGCATACTATTTTGAGCGCTGCGATATTTTTGAGGAACCCAGAGACGTTATAGAATGATTCTGCCTACCAAACACTTATCGCAAGAACGAGCACTGCTCACCGTCGGAGCTCGCTTGCTCACTCATTTGGCACAGCCAAGGACAGTCTCTTCACTCTGGGAAGAGCTTACCCGTTCGGTCATTACCGCAGAGAGAAAAAAAACCACCCTGCGCTACGATGCCTACGTCCTTACTCTTGACCTCCTGTTTCTCTTGGGAGCGATTGAGCTTCAGGATGGCCTCCTAAGCCGGAAACAGCCATGATTTACCGTGTTTTCAGCAGCTTGCCCAGCTTCAAGGAGCTTGAGTTTCACTCTGGGCTGAATATTCTCATTGCCAAAAAGGAAGCTGGAGCCACAAACAAGCAAACCCGAAATGGGGCCGGCAAAAGCAGTTTGATTGAAATTATCGATTTTCTTTCTGGCGCAGATGCAGAGAAAGAGTCACTTTTTCGTTCTGAAGCTCTTGTCAACGAAACCTTTGGTATTACTTTCGACCTTTGTGGAGAAAAAATTACAACTGAACGTTCCGGGAAAGAGAAGTCAAAACTGCATCTGGAAGGCAACGGTTTTCTTAACAACAAGAGCAGCATAACCAACACCGAGTGGACGACATTGCTTGGTGAAAAAATGTTTGCATTGCACAACCTTCCAAAAACAGAAGGCCGAAAACCGACCTTTCGTTCGCTGTTCCCCTATTTCGTGCGTCGCCAGCGAAGCGGGGCTTTTACCACTCCGGAAAAGCATGCCACGATGCAGCAGCCTGGAGACCTTCAGATTGCTCTTCTTTATCTCCTTGGTCTTGATTGGCAAATTGCCAGCGAATGGCAGCGGATTCGTGATCGTGAAAAAACATTGAAAGAACTCAAAAAGGCAGCAGGAACCGGTGCTTTTGGGAGCATCATCGGAAAAACCTCCGACCTGCGCACTCAAGTGACTATCGCCGAGGCTCATCTCAAAGAAATGCAAACCCAATTATCGGCGTTCCGTGTTTTGCCTCAATACTCCGAGCTTGAATCAGAGGCTGACCAACTCACCCGTAAGATCAGCGATATTTCAAATGCCAATGTCATTGACACCGGCTCTATCCGGGATTTGGAAACCGCCATGCATTCAGAATCTCCGCCACCAATTGCTGAACTGGAGAGCATCTATGCTGAGGCAGGCATCTCACTGCCAGGAGTTGCCGTCAAGCGCTATGATGAGGTGCGGCTTTTCCACGAATCAGTTATTCGCAACCGTCGCGACTACCTCTCAGGTGAACTTGAATCTGCCAGGGAGCGAATCCTTGCACGTGACCAGGAAAAACAATCTCTCGACGAACGCCGTTCAGTGGTAATGAATCTTTTGAAAAGCCATGGTGCGCTCGATCAGTTTTCCAGGCTCCAGACGGAAACGGCCCGAAAAGAGGCTGAAGTGGAGTTACTGCGCCAGCGCTTCTCCGCCGCAGAGCAACTGGAAGGCACAAAAAACGAGCTCGATATTGAGCGCAATCGCCTTACCCTCCGCCTCCGCAGGGATTTTTCAGAACAAAAAGAACGTCTCTCCGATGCCATTCTGGCTTTTGAGGAGACTTCCAAACGCCTTTACGAATCAGCAGGAAGCATGACTGTGGATGAAACTTCCAACGGTCCTCAATTCCAGTTCCCCATGCAAGGCTCTCGCAGCAAGGGCATAAAGAATATGCAGATTTTCTGTTTCGACATGATGCTTATGCGGCTTTGTGCCAAGCGTGGCATCGGCCCCGGCATTCTCGTTCACGACAGCCACCTTTTTGACGGTGTCGATGGTCGCCAGATTGCAAGTGCACTCAAAGTTGGAGCAGAGACTGCGGAAAAACTTGGGTTCCAGTACATTGTCACCATGAACGAAGACGACGCATTCAAGGAAACAACTCCCGGCTTCAATGTTCATGACCATATTCTTCCTGTTGTACTCACTGACGCTCAGGAAGAGGGTGGACTATTTGGGTTTCGGTTTTGAGGAAAGCAACACATTGCCGCCAGCATTCATATTGAGCCTAAGATCTCGACCTCACTCCGTTCGATGCGCATGGAGGGCGTGGCAAAATGTGGCAGCTTTTTGGAGAAAGGATAGAGGCGATTATTGATGAACTTAACGAGGTGTTGACAGCATGAAAATAATCAAAGATTGGCAGAATAATTTACAGCCACATTCAAAGGCAAAAATCGAACTTTTAAAAGAATATTTAGCAAAATATTTACAGGTATTGAGTAATTCGCCATTTTTTTCTGACATTTTTTTATTCGATGTATACTGCGGTCATGGCGTATATGATGATGGTGGCTTTGGAAGCCCCATCGTAATGCTTGAAGAAATAGAACGAGTATTACAATCTGGCTTTTGTAGCAAAGTCAATTACCATTGTTTTTTTAATGATAATAACCCGGATTACATTAATCAACTTAAAACTTTTATTGAGGAAATTGGGCATTCAAAAAAAATCACGATAAGCTATTCATGTTGCGAGTATAATAATGCGTTGGAAAGTGTATCGTCTCAGATAAATAAATTAAGCCCTTCAGCGAAAGCATTTGTTTTTATAGATCCTTGGGGATATCGTGACGTGCGCTTTGCTGATATTCAATCTCTGTTGGCAACAAAAAAAGCGGAGGTTTTACTTTTTCTCCCCACACAATTTATGTTTCGTGTTGAATCTAACGGAACTCCTAAATGTTTGCAATGCCTAATAGAAGAGCTTGTCCCTCTTGACGAGTGGCCAATAAGCTCCACTGGTATTGATTTTATTGAAAACTTAAAATCCCATTTTAAGCTCCGCTTAGGCAATGACTATTACGTAGATACATTTATCATTGAAAGAGATGCCGGTCAGCATTATTGTTTATTTTTTTTCACAAGCCATATCTATGGTTTTCAAAAAATGCTTGAGGCAAAATGGGTTATAGACAATAATGAAGGTAGAGTGTGGCGTTTTATGCGCACTGAGTATCTTTTTGATGGCCATAAATCTTCCATTACCTTTAGATTTGAAGACGAATTAAGGGCGTATCTTCTTTCAAATTCACGAACAAACAAAGATGTTTATGAGTTTACGTTACATAAAGGGCATTTACCTATTCACACGAATGAAGTTTTGAAGGCTTGGCAAATTGAGGATACATTGTCAGTCTTAAAAAGCAATGGTGAACCAGCGAAAAAGGGTTCGTTTTACTTGAATCACAAAGAGTGGCGAAATAGTCCTAAAAAGGTAACGTTTTATTTAAAAACAAAATAATGGCGCAGTCTCATATTGAGTGGACGGAAATGACCTGGAACCCCGTTACGGGGTGCGACAAGGTTTCTGATGGTTGCAGGTTCTGCTACGCAGAGGCATTCGCAAAGCGGCTTCAAGCAATGGGAGTTGAAAAGTACCGCAATGGCTTCAAGCTTACTCTGCATCCCGAAACGCTTCAGGAACCATTCAGATGGAAAAAGCCGAGAGTGGTCTTTGTCAACTCCATGAGCGACCTCTTCCACAAGGGTGTACCGATTGACTACATCCGGCAGGTGTTCAACGTTATGCAGCAGAATCCGCATCACGTATTTCAGGTACTGACCAAGCGAGCTGATGTTTTAAAATATTATGACAGTGAAGGATGGCTGGATTGGTCGCACAATATCTGGATGGGTGTATCGGTGGAAAATCAGCAGGCCATGCCGCGAATTGACAGGCTTAGGGAAACTGATGCACGGGTAAAATTTTTATCTTGTGAGCCTCTGCTTGGCCCCTTGTCGGAACTGGACTTGCAAGATATCGACTGGGTCATTGTCGGTGGTGAAAGCGGCAGAAATGCCCGCCCCATGAAGCCTGATTGGGTTCAGGAAATCAGGGAACAATGCATTGCCGCCAATGTGCCGTTTTTCTTTAAGCAGTGGGGCGGGTTCAACAAAAAGAAAGCTGGTCGTACGCTGGACGGGATTATCTGGGATCAAAAACCGGGAATACCGAAATTGTTTGTAAGTTAACAATTAAGCGCTGTGTAGTGAAAATCATAAGTAATCATCGTGTGTGCACAACATTAGGAACTGTCGCTGAATATATTAATGGTCGTGCGTTTACACCGGCAGAGTGGGGAAACGAAGGTTTACCTATCATTAGGATTAAAAATTTGAATGACGAAAAATCAAAGTTCCATTATAGTAATAAAGTTTTTGAAGAAAGGTATCTCGTAAAAAAAGGAGATTTACTTTTTGCTTGGTCGGCCTCTCTCGGTGCATACATATGGAAAAAGGATGATGCTTGGCTAAATCAGCATATTTTTCTTGTCAATCCAAATTCATTTATAGAAAAGCTATATCTTTATTACTTCCTCGACAAAATAACACGAGAATTGTATTCTTCTGCACATGGATCAGGAATGGTCCATGTTACAAAAAAGACATTTGAGGCAACTAAGATTAGTTTACCATCACTCCCCGAACAGCGAGCCATTGTTGCAAAACTGGAGCAGCTTTTCAGTGAACTTGATAACGGGATTGCCTGTTTGAAAAAAGCTCAGGAACAGCTTAAGATCTATCGGCAAGCCGTTCTGAAACAAGCCTTTGAAGGTGAACTCACCAAAGCATGGCGTGAGCAACAAACCAGCCACCCGTCAGCACAGGAACTGCTTGAAACCATCAAAGCCGAACGGACGCAAGCAGCAAAACTTTCGGGCAAAAAACTCAAGCCGGTTATTCCGCTTACTCAGGCTGCGCTTATTGCATTACCTGAACTGCCGGATGGGTGGACGTGGTTAAAATTAGGTGAGTTGACTCTTGGGGTTGAATATGGTACTTCGACGAAATCACTCGATAACGGAGATGTTCCTGTCATACGAATGGGAAATATTCAGCAAGGTCGAATTGAGTGGAATAATTTGGCCTATACCAATGAGAAAGCCGATATTTCAAAATATTCATTAACAAAAGGCGATGTCCTTTTTAATCGCACCAACAGCCCGGAACTCGTTGGAAAAACAGCAATCTATAATGGCGAAATGCCTGCTATTTTTGCAGGATATCTCATTCGAATCAATCAAATAGCTGTATTACTGGACTGTAAGTATCTAAATTTCTGGCTGAATTCTCACCCAGCCAAGGTTTATGGTAATTCAGTAAAGACTGACGGGGTGAATCAGTCAAACATCAATGGGGAGAAACTCAAGAGTTACCCATTGCCCTACTGCTCCCCACAAGAGCAATCCCAAATCGTGCAGGAAATCGAAACGCGCCTCTCGGTTTGCGATAACATGGAATCCACCATCAAGGAGTCGGTTGAAAAAGCGGAAGCCTTGCGGCAAAGTATTCTCAAAAAAGCTTTTGAGGGCAAGCTGCTCAGCCTGGAGGAGCTTCAGATTACCCGTAACGCCCCGGACTGGGAGCCTGCCGACAAGCTTCTTGAGCGCATCAGGGCTGAAAAACGAACTGCCAGGTAACAAGCATTAACCTTTGTACTTATGACCAATACCCCGTCAGCCATTATCTCGAAAGTCTGGTCGTTCTGCCACGTCCTGCGCGACAGCGGCGTGAGCTATGGCGATTATCTCGAACAGTTGACCTTTCTCATCTTTCTGAAAATGGCTGATGAGTACAGCAAACCGCCCTACAGCCGCACCATCGACATTCCGCAGGAGTACACCTGGGCAAAGCTCAAGGAGAAACGTGGGGCAGAGCTTGAAGTGCTCTACGCCAGCTTGCTCCGCGATCTTGGCAAAAAGCCGGGGATGCTCGGCCAGATCTTCCTGAAAGCGCAGAACAAGATTGCCGATCCGGCAATGCTCTACAAGGTAGTTGACATGATCGACAAGGAGAGCTGGGTGATGATGGGCGCTGACGTCAAAGGCGAAATTTACGAAGGACTACTTGAAAAGAATGCCGAAGATACCAAAAGCGGAGCAGGCCAGTACTTCACGCCCCGTGCCCTGATTGAGGTGATGGTGGAGTGCATCCGCCCGGAGCCGATGAAGAGCATTGTTGATCCGGCCTGTGGCACCGGTGGATTTTTCCTGAAGGCGTACGATTTTATCACCAACCGCTATAGCCTCGACCGGAGCGACAAGGAATTTCTGAAACATCGCACCTTCGGCGGCAATGAAATTGTGCCCGGCACGCGCAGACTCTGCCTGATGAATATGTTTCTGCACAACATCGGCGAACTCGACGGCATTGCCGCAGTCTCATCCGCTGATGCGCTGCTTGCTGATGGTGGCATCCGCTACGATTACGTGCTCACCAATCCACCCTTCGGCAAAAAGAGCAGCATGACCTTCACCAACGATGACGAGGAGCAGGAGAAAGAGAGTCTTGTCTACAACAGGCAGGATTTCTGGGCCATAACCTCCAACAAGCAGCTCAACTTTTTGCAGCACATCCACACCGTCCTGAAGGTTCACGGCCAAGCCGCCGTGGTACTTCCCGACAACGTCCTCTTTGAAGGCGGTGCAGGAGAGCTTGTCCGAAAAAAGCTGCTCGAAACCACCGAGCTGCACACCATTCTGAGGCTCCCGACTGGCATTTTTTACGCACAAGGCGTGAAAGCCAACGTCCTCTTTTTCGACGTGATGCCCGCCCATAAAGATCCCTGGACTCGCGAAGTCTGGTTCTACGACTACCGCACCAACGTGCACCACACCCTGAAAAAGAGCCCACTGAAGTCATCTGACCTGCAAGAGTTTGTCGAGTGCTACAACCCCGAAAACCGCCATAAACGCAAGGAAAACTTCACCCCCAAAACCCCCGAAGGGCGCTGGCGGAAGTACACCTACGAAGAGATTGTCGCCCGTGACAAAACCAACCTCGACATCTTCTGGCTCAAAGATAAAAGCCTCGCTGATCTTGATAATCTGCCTGATCCGGATCTACTGGCTGGAGAGATCATCGAAAACCTTGAGGCCGGACTTGCAAGCTTTCAGGAGATTCTGGGGGTGCTGAGCAAGGTATAAGAAGCTGATTTAATTCGATTTATTTGGAAGGGATTTTTACAATCAAAACCTGACCATTATGAATGACTTTGATTATTTGAGGCAGATTGAAAAAGAACTTGGTATTAAATTGGATCGGCTTGAGAAATTTGACGAGGATTTCTTTGAATTGGGTTATGTGGTAAATATCAATAATCAAATAACAGGACTCGGATTATACAATTGTCACATAAATGATCTTAAAAGAATTATTAATCCGTTAAAATTATTAAAAAACCTTTCAACCCTTGATATATCTGATAATGAATTATATGATCTTGGTCTCCTTGTCCAGTTTGATAACCTTACACATCTTTACATAGCCAAAAATCGAATAAGCGATCTTAGCCCTCTTTCAACATTTACCAAGCTTTTATTGCTTTCTGCATGGGATAATCAAATATGTGATCTTGCTCCTCTATCTAAATTGAATAATCTTTTATATCTTTACATTGGTGGTAATTATATTAGTAATATTGGTCCACTTGAAGACCGAAAACAGTTGAAAGACCTTTATCTCTCCAGTAATCGCATTAAAAATTTGCCCTCATGGATTACTGAATTTGAAATGGGTATTCAGTGGGAAAATAAAAAACCGTATGCTAATTCTTCTGATTGTACAGGCTTCATCACATTCTATGGTAATCCACTGGAAACCCCACCACCGGAAATAGTCAAACAGGGAAAAGAGGCTATCAGAAATTATTTCAAGCAATTGGAAGAACAAAACAGTGATTACCTCTTTGAAGCAAAACTACTTATTGTCGGTGAACCGAGTGCAGGTAAAACCACCCTTGCCCGAAAGCTTGAAAACCATGAAGCTCCATTGCCTAATGATGATGAAACCACACTTGGTATTGATGTCAAACCGAACTATTTCTCTCTCAGGCAGGAAGATTTTCCGGAACTTGACGCAGAAAAACTCAAAGGAAAAGAGTTCAGGATGAATATCTGGGATTTTGGAGGGCAGGAAATTTACAAGGCAACTCATCGTTTTTTTCTCTCAAACCGTTCATTGTATGTGCTGGTCGTGGATAATCGGAGGGAGGATACCGATTTCAACTACTGGTTGCATTTGATTGAGATGTTCGGAGGCAGCAGCCCACTTATCATTGTCTCGAATGAAAAGCAGCAGCGCAAACGAGATATTGATCTTGGCGCTTTGCGGCAACGGTTTACGAACATCAGCGATATCCTTGCTGTGGATTTTGCAGAACCTGATAAAGAACGTCTTTGTAAACTGGAACTGGCCATAAAGTATCAAATAAAAAGGTTATCACACATTGGAAGTCCCGTGCCAGCGCGGTGGACAGGTGTCAGAAAACTCCTTGACGAGGAACAGAATCACACCATCTCAAGGCAGGAATATCTTGCACTCTGTGGTGCAGAGGGAATCGCGAAGAAAGAGGACGCTCTCGTGTTGAGTCAGTATTTTCATGATATTGGTGTCTTTCTCCACTTTCAGGATGACAGCCTCCTCAACAAGACTATTTTCCTGAAACCAAATTGGGCAACTCATGCCGTATATAAGATGCTCGATCATCCCTTGCTTGACAAGCAGCATGGCCGATTCAGCCGGGATGATGCAGAAACCATCTGGCATGAGCAGGAATATGCAGAGCTTCGTGACGAGCTTCTAAGGCTTATGCAGAAATTCTTCCTGACTTATGAGATCGACAGATCAGGCCACTACATCGTACCTGAAAAACTGCCATCAGCCAGACCAGAATATCCCTGGGATTCAACTGGTAATCTCTATCTGCAGTATGCATACGACCTGTTTATGCCGAAAGGAATTATGTCGCAGTTCATTGTGGAGATGCACCGCTACATTACAAATCATGATCTGGTATGGAAGCGTGGTTGTCTGCTTGAGCGTGACAGTGCTATAGCCGAAGTCAGTGAAAGCTATGATGCCCGTCGTATCGTAATACGTCTCTCCGGCAAGAACAAACAGGACTTTATGACCATCATTGCCGAAAAACTGGAAGGCATCAATGCGCAGTATGAAAAAATGAAGGTTGATAAGTTGATTCCCTGCAATTGTCGGGAATGCTCCAGATCAGAAAGCACATATTTCTTCAAGTATTCAGATCTCAAACGTCGGATTGAAAAAGGCAAACAGGAAATTGAATGTGGCAATAGCTTTGACATGGTCAATGTCCGGCAGTTGATTGATGACGTCCTGAGTGAAAAACAGAAATACCCACGACAAGGCCGGCGTAATCCCACAGAAAGAATAACCATATTTGTCAGCTACTCGCACACAAATGATGCGTATCTGAAGCGCTTGCAGGTTCATCTCAAGGTGCTGAAGCATGAAGGAATTGATGTGGATGTGTGGGATGACACAAGAATAAAAGCCGGGAGGCAATGGAAAAAAGAAATCGAAGCTGCTCTTGCATCTGCAAAAGCCAGCATCATGTTGGTCAGCACCGATTTTCTTGCATCCGATTTTATCATGAACAACGAACTGCCATCGCTCCTTGAGTCTGCCGAAAATAACGGAACAACCATTTTGCCACTTATCGTCGAACCGTGCCGATTCAACAAAAGTAAACTCTCAATATTTCAAGCCGTAAACGATCCCGATACACCGCTCTCCAAACTTTCAGAACAAGAGCAGGAAGAACAATATCTTGCATTGATCGAAAGAATTACCGAATTATTGTAAGCAGCCAGTCAAAAATAGCCGGTGAACTTGACCACACCCTTATGTGAGAAACAGTGTCGGGTGCTCTTTTGCCATCTGGATGATGATCTCCTCTTCAAATGATAAAATGTTTTCTGTAATGGGTCAAGAGGGTCTGAAAGGTCATTATGACGGGGAAGTTTAAAATAACAGCAGAGGCGACTCGGGTACAAATTCAAAACAAGAGATGATTTGATTCATTTTCTCTGAAAAACCGATGCTCTCAGGTTTTCTGCACAAGTTCGCCAACAGCCTTTACCGCCGCAGTGAAATCGGGAACTTCCCCTTCTGCAGCATACGAGACGCCTTTAACAAACAGATCATATTCACGGGTGTATTTCTCTTTTTCTGTCTCCAATATCGCAAGCAGTTGCCGAAACTTTTCAGCCTTGGGTAATCCTGCAAATAAAGGATTGTTTTTTGATCGTCGGTCATCTTCCTGCATCGGAGCAGAAACCAGTGCAGAGAAATTCGTATTGGCCAAGGCCAGCTCTTTCAATAACGCCAGATCGTGGATATGGCGAACCAGAGAGGGAACGATGTTTTTGAGAAGTGCCACCTCCTCAAAAAGTTCTTTTTCAGGTCGCCGATTCATAACTGACATAAGCACCACCATATCCGATTTTTCTGGTTATGCGACCCCTGACGGCTATCAATCGGCCAGTAGGAACCTGAGTTGTCTTGCCTGCGTTATAGTCCTGTTCCAGACGGGAGGGAAGGGTTTGAATGCCAAGACGTGCCAGCGCCTCTTTTGCCAGAAGAGGCAATGGTGCTGCGGGAACAAGCTCACCCGTGATGGTTGATTTTTTTGTTTTGGCATAAACACCATAGCCCAAGCGAACAAGTCGCCCCTCTCTTGTAATTTTTCGCAGCGCACGCCCTACCTGATCGTAGTCGCTCAAATCCTGAAAATCTTCGCGCACGAAAACAGCACATTTCTTTCGCGCTATTCTTGCCATAATCTTGTATTCAAGACTTCCGTATCTACTCATTTTTTCGTAGAGTTTTAAAATGTCAAAATACGACAAGCAAATTACACAAATATACGACACTTTTTAAAAGATCCCATATTTCCCGCTCATTCTTGACAGCTCAGTGCCATCAGGAATGTGGTGAAGGTTGTGAAAAGGGTTTAACTGTAAAGCATTCACAGAAAAAAACTGAGCAATGCTTTACACTCCCATGAGGGAACAACGTGGGTTACCCGTTTATAAGCAGATTGATCATTCAGCTCATAACCGATGCTGAAAAATAACATGGTGGCAAAAAAAACGAGAGATAAGCGCACACCCTCATGTGAGAAACAGAGTCGGGTGCTCTTTTCCCATCTGAATGATGATCTCCTCTTCAGGAGACAAAGGGAGATGGATGCTTTTCCGGGAATCTTTGCCGGTGCGTTCTGCTCTCAACGTTTCCAGTCTGGAACTCTTGGGAGTTGCTGACTCTTGTGAGAACTGAGCCCATGCGAACAGTGGCAAAAGCCACTCTGAAATTGTATGTGCCATAGCCGTTGATTGCGCTTAAGATGACGTAGAAAACAGGGCATTGATTGCATTATGACAACATCATCAAAATATGGCACATTGTAAATCCCGCTTTAACGGCATTTTGCATACCATAAATGCGGTATATCTCCCGAAAACGCTCAAGTGGATGCCGTGTTTTTCAACAAGATTTATTTTACATTCAACAATACACGAAAACATTTCTGAAGAGAATGGAGTGGTTGTTTTCGATACGAACCTCAATCTTTCCGCCAATGATAACCAACGCAACCCTCGCCTTTCTCCGGGAGCTGAAAGAGCATAATGAGCGAGCATGGTTCACGGAGCACAAGGGTGCCTATCAGCAGGCATACAGCGAGATGCTTGGTACGGTGATTCAACTGCTTGTGGCAATTTCCGGATTCGACCCGGCTGTTGCTGCGGCGGGTCTTGATCCCAAAAGCTGTATCATGCGCATCAACCGCGACATCCGGTTTTCAAAAGATAAATCGCCCTACAAGAGCAATTTCTTTGCATTTATCAACCGAAGGGGCCGAAAAAGCCAGTGGGGCGGCTACTACCTCCATCTGGAACCGGGTGCAACGTTTGCGGGGGGAGGGATCTACATGCCTGAGCCTGCTGTTCTGGAGCAGACAAGGCGGGAGATTGATGCTCATTTCGGTGAGTGGCAATCAATCATTGCTCAAAAAGAGTTCTCTTTTCAATTTCCGGAAGGGGTTTTGCCGTCAGGAAAACTGGTCAGGCCGCCGAAAGGGTATGATGCTACGAACCCGGCGGTGGAGTATCTCAAGTTCAAGGGGTACTATACCCAGCGCTTTTTCAGCGATGAGGAGGTTACTGATCCCGGATTTGTGGCTGAGCTTGCCAACACGTTCCGGGTGGTGCATCCTCTCGTCGAGTTTCTCAACGAGGCTTTGACGGAGATATAACGAAGAACCAAAAAAATGATTACCGACTACGAATGGCCTCTATGGCAACACACCTCCCTGATCTGCGGCATTGACGAGGCGGGCCGGGGGCCTCTTGCCGGGCCTGTGGTGGCGGCGGCAGTTGTTTTTCCGCGCTGGTTCAGGCCGGATGGTACTCTGCTGGAGAGAGTGAATGACTCCAAGAGACTTTCGGCGGCAGAGAGGAGGTTGCTTGCTCCCGCAATCAGGGAGGCGGCGGCCTTCTGGGCGGTTGCTGTTGTGGATGCAGAGACTATCGACAACATCAACATCCTCCAGGCGACCATGCTTGCCATGAACGAGGCGGTTGCTGCGTTGCCGGTGAGGCCGGAATTGCTTCTGGTGGATGGCAACAGGTTCCGCACAGAACTCCCGATTCCTTATGAGACTATTGTGAAAGGTGACTCAAAGGCCTTTTCAATTGCTGCGGCATCGGTGCTGGCTAAAACAGACCGGGACGCGCTTATGGCTGCCTTTGCCCTGCACTACCCGCACTACGGTTTTGAGCGCCACGCGGGCTACGGCACCAGGGCGCATGTTGAGGCAATCGTGCAGTATGGTCGCTGCCCGATACATCGCCGGAGCTTCAGGCTCCGCCAACTTGGCGAAAAGCCATGAAAGAGCCCCACGACCCGCACCTGCTTGGTCAGGAGGGTGAGCAACTCGCCGCTGCCTATCTGCTCAACAAGGGGTACCGCATCATTGAGCGCAACTACCGCTTTCATCGCAATGAGATCGACATTATTGCCCTGCATGGCCGTACACTCTGTTTTGTGGAGGTAAAAACCCGCCTCTCTTCGGCCAAGGGGCATCCGGCTGAGGCGGTGACACTCCCGAAGCAGCATGAGATTCTGAAGGCGGCTCGCGCTTATCTCGCTCTGTACGGCGACGGGGAGTGCGACTGTCGCTTCGATGTTGTTGCCATTCAGGTGCAACGTATGGAGAAGCAACGGATAAGCGCGTTTACCATCGACCATTTTACCGATGCTTTCTGGGGCTGATTCCTTGCCGATAGGCGCGCATTATGACGGCATTTTTATTATCTTGAGCTTCCATTTCTATCTCACAAGTTATAGCTGATTATTATGCCGGAAGACGATATCCTTTCCCCAGTGACTACGTTGACAGAAGCGAGCTACGGAGCAAACAACATCCAGGTTCTTGATGGTATTGAGCATGTCCGCATGCGCCCTGCCATGTATATTGGCGATATTCACAGCCGTGGTTTGCACCATCTGGTCTACGAAATTGTCGACAACTCTATTGATGAAACCCTTGGCGGCTTCAACGACTATATTTTTGTCTCTCTGAATCCCGGCGGCTCAGTCACAGTCATTGACCATGGCCGGGGTATTCCTGTGGATATTCACCCGGAAAAAGGGAAATCGGCACTTGAGCTGGTCATGACCGTCATTGGTGCGGGTGGCAAGTTCGACAAGGGAGCCTACAAGGTTTCCGGCGGTCTGCACGGCGTTGGTGCTTCGGTGGTCAATGCCCTTTCGGAGTGGTGCGAAGTTGAGGTTTACCGCGACGGCAAGGTCTATTTCCAGCGCTTTGAGCGGGGCGTTCCCCAGGGTGACGTCAGGGCTATCGGCACTTCCGACCAGCGCGGCACAAAAACCACCTTTCTGCCTGACCATCTGATTTTCAAGACGACCGAGTTACGCAAGGACATCATTGTCGATCGTATGCGGGAACTGGCGTTTCTGAACAAAGAGCTGAGCATTACAGTACAGGATACCGAAGGATTCCAGGAAGTTTTTCATTACGAGGGGGGAATCAAGGCGTTTGTCCAGTTCACCGATCAGAATCGCATCAACCTGCTCAAAGAGCCGATCTACCTCTACGGCGAACGGGATACCACTATTGTTGAAATAGCACTCCAATATAATGACAGCTATCAGGAGAATGTCTTCAGCTATGTCAACAACATCAATACGCACGAGGGTGGTACCCATGTCACCGGTTTCCGCAAGGCGCTGACAAGAACACTCAATGCTTATGCGCAGAAGAACGATTTGCTGAAAAACCTGAAACTCTCCCTCACCGGCGACGATTTCAAGGAGGGGCTGACCGCAGTCATCTCCGTGAAGGTTGCTGAACCGCAGTTTGAGGGGCAGACCAAAACCAAGCTTGGAAACTCGGAGACGCAGAGTATTGTCGAGACGGTGATTAATGAGCAGCTCGCGGAGTTTGCCGAAAGCAACCCGAATGTGCTCAAGATGATTATTGAGAAGGTGAAGGGTGCGGCCATGTCGAGAGAGGCGGCGCGAAGGGCCAAGGAGCTGACCCGCAGAAAATCAGTGCTTGAGAGCTCCGGGCTTCCGGGAAAGCTGGCTGACTGTTCAATCAACGACCCGGAACATTGTGAGCTTTATATTGTTGAGGGTGATTCGGCAGGCGGCAGTGCCAAGCAGGGACGCGACCGGAGCTTCCAGGCCATTCTGCCACTCAAAGGAAAAATCCTGAACGTCGAGAAGGCTCGGTTGCACAAAATGCTTGAGAACGAGGAGATCAAGACCATCATTCTTGCTCTTGGCACAAGCTTCGGTGAAGATGAGTTTTCGGTCGAAAAGCTGCGATATGGCAAAATCATTATCATGACCGATGCTGACGTTGACGGGGCGCACATCAGAACACTGTTGCTCACCTTCTTCTTCCGCTACATGCGTGCTCTTATTGAGGCAGGAAGGGTCTTTATTGCCCAGCCTCCGCTCTATCTGGTCAAGTCAGGCAAGGATCAGCAATATGCGTGGGATGACGAGGAACGCAACAGTATTTCAGAAGGTATGAAGAAGATGCAGAAGGGGAAGGCAAACGTCCATATCCAGCGCTACAAAGGTCTTGGAGAGATGAACCCGGAACAGCTCTGGAGCACCACCATGGATCCGGCTCACCGTTCACTTCTGCTGGTCAACGTGGAAAATGCCATGGAAGCTGACCAGGTATTTTCCACATTGATGGGTGACAAGGTTGAGCCACGCAGAGAGTTTATCGAGAAAAATGCACGTTACGTCCGCCGCTTAGATGTCTGAGCTGCGAACATAAACTTCCTTGCGGAGCTGCTGCACCCATTGACCAAAAATCTGCTGATTTTTATGATTCAGTGCCAGCTCCTCGAGGTATGCATAATCTTTTTCAGGATCAAGAGTGTGCGCATCTCGCTGGTCATCTAACCGGAAAATTGCATAGAATGCCTCTCCTTGCTGAGGCTCTATTTTCTGGGGTTCACTGATGTCACCACTCTTCTTGAGGGTAGCGATGATCTGTTGCAATTGGGGACGCAATGCTGAAGGTGAAAACATTGGCTTGGTCGAACCGCCAAGGAGAATACGACCACCAATCGATGCAGAGGCTGGATCATCGGAATATTTTTTTGCCAAAGCAGCAAAGCTCTCCTTGCCACTCAGAGCATCAGAGCGCAGTGCCTCAAGCTGACGAATCGCACCTGAAGCATCTCCATCCTTGCGGTCGAAGACAATGAGTATGTGGCGCACGTGGACCGAATTCTGCTCTTTGCTCAGCAACTGAATAAGATGAAAGCCATAACGGGTCTCAACAATATCAGAAATTTGCCCTTCCTTTAGAGCATAAGCCGCATTCTCAAAACTCGGTATAAGCTGGCCTTTCGGAACAAAACCGAGATCTCCGCCAGACTGGGCAGAGCCTGGATCCTGTGAGTACTGTTTTGCCATTGCCACGAAATCGGCTCCGCCCTTGATTTCTGTACGAATGCGCTCTATCGTTGCCAGCGATTGCGCCCTGTTTTCTGCCGAAACCGGCGAGTACTTGAGAATCTGCGATACTGAAACCTCTTCGGGTATCTGGGAAATTTTGTCCCTGTTCGCAGAGTAGAAGGCCATCACTTCGTTATAAGTGACCTTTACACCTGCACTCTTTTTGCGACGAAGCGTATCAAACAACTGTTGATTGCGCAGTTCTTGACGAATTCCCTCAAGAATACCGGCTGATGACTTTCCAAGACGGCTCTCCATCTGGGCTTTTGATGCAAACTTTGTGCTGAGCTCACGAAAACGATCGGCTGCCATGGATACAACCGAATTTTCATCAATAGAGACGCTGTCAATTTGAGCTTTTGCAAGAATGATTTTCTGATCAATCAGCCCGTCAAGTATCGTGCGCGATAGCCCTTTATCTTGTTTTAACTGGGGATACTGCATACGAAGCATGAGCTCCCGTGTATCAATTTCCGATTTAAAGATGACCTCATTTCCAACAACGGCAACTATCCGATCAGCAACATCGGCCAACGCCGACACTTGCAGAGAGGAGGATCCGACAAGCAGCAGCAATGCCGCTTTCCTCAATATTTTTTTCATGCCCCAGGTTCCTTACAAGTGAAGATTATGAAGTTCCCTTGCCACGACAACGGCAAGGGAGATAGGTAAAATTGAGTATCAACATCCCTGAGAGAGCCCCCCTCAGGACACCTTGCTTCCTCTCAGACGAACAGAACTTTTCGTAATGCGGAGCCAGTCATAAACAAGAGGCGCAGCAACAAAAATCGATGAATAGGTACCAATCAATATTCCGCTAAAGACAGCAAAAGCAAAACCCCTGATTGCCGGCCCGGCAAAGATAAAGAGGACAAAAACAGAGAGAAGTACCGTTCCTGAAGTAATGATTGTACGGCTGAGGGTCTGATTCATGCTTTCATTAAAAATACGCTCATACTCTGAAGGCTTCTGCCCCCGTATTCTCTCACGGATACGATCATAAACGACAACCGTATCGGTAATGGAGTATCCTGCGATGGTAAGAAACGCAGCAATAATACTTTGATCCATTTCAAGCGGCATAAAGGCAAATAGGCCACCAAGAATACTGAATAGCCCAAGAACAGTAAGAATGTCGTGAAAAATAGCGATAACACCGGCGGTTGCAAATTTTATTTCAAACCGGATTCCGACATAGAGAAGAATTGCAAACAGCGAAGCCAGAAGTGCTTTTACCGCAGACCACTTCAAGTCGGAAGCAATGCTTGGTCCGACGGCGTCAATACGGACAATTTCATGCGCATTCCCCTTGATCCGGTCGTTAAGAGCATTGGAAACAAGCGATTTCAACTGTCCCGTATCTCCCTGAAAAACCGTGCTGAAAAGAAAAGAACGATCCATACCGTACTGCTTGAGAGTCCCTGAAACGCCTGCCGCATCAAGCACAGAACGGATCTGGCCTACATCAGCGTTTTTCTCGAACCGTATCACGACTTCGGAACCTCCCCTGAAGTCAATACCATAGTTCAGTCCTTTGACTGCGAGCGAGACCAGGCCCGCAACCAGCAGAATAATGGAAAACCCGTACGCAATTTTACGATAGCGGATAAAGTTAAAGTTGGTCTTCTGAAAGATCCTCATGGGTTGAAACGTCTTGAAATATTAACCGAAACTTTTGTCTGACATAAGGTTTTTGGCGAGCAGGAGATGGAAAATCTCACGGGTCACCACAATAGCTGTAAACAAACTTGCGGAAGTACCAATCATCAGGGTTACGGCAAAGCCCTGAATTGGGCCGATACCATAAGTATAGAGCAGAAAGGCAGCCGACAGGGTTGTAACATGTGAATCGAGAATCGACGAAAAGGCACGGTCGTAGCCCTGTGTCACAGCCGTAATCACTGATTTTCCTTCGGCAAGTTCTTCGCGTATTCTCTCATAAATCAGCACATTGGCATCGACCGCCATACCGATAGTCAACACAATACCGGCAATACCCGGTAATGAAAGGGAAGCATTGAACCCTGCAAGAACGGAAAGGACAATCAGGATATTGAGCACAAGGGCAATATCGGCCGCAATACCGGCTTTTTTATAGTAGACCAGCATAAAAATCGAAACGGCACAAAAAGACCAGGCAAGAGAGAGCATCCCGGCACGAATGTAATCGGCACCGAGTGAAGGTCCGACCGTCCGCTCCTCAATAATGCGGACCGGAGCAGGAAGTGCACCGGCTTTCAGCACAATTTCAAGATCTTTTGCCTCTTCAAGACTTCCAATTCCATTGATCACTGAATTCCCGTTGGGAATCTTTGACTGAACGACCGGCGCGCTGTAGACTGACCCGTCGAGCACAATTGCAATACGCTTGCCGATGTTTGCACCAGTAATACGAGCCCATTTCGATGTTCCCTCGGAGTTCATCGACATCATGACCTCTGGCTGCACACTCTGCGAACCAAAAGTGGCTTTGGCTTCAGTAATGACACCTCCAGTCAACTCGGGAGCCATTCTGACAAGATAGATTGAGTAGAGCTTTTCACCATCCTTGCCTGCCTCAGGCTTTGCAGAAAGCAGCAACTCACTGTCCTGGGGAAGCAGTGCCTGTATGTCGCTTCGATGCAGCAATGAAAGCACATACTCCTTCGAACGCTCTGCGGTATAAGCAGTGCCATAAGGAGAAACACTTATGACGTCATAAAGGGGTTTTGTAGATGGCTGCTTGCCGACAGGCACTTGGGGCGTGGTAGCCACAAGAGGTAACGAAGCCGGTGCAATGGCGGAGGAATCAGAAACAGGTAAAGCCGCCGCTGCGACAGCGCCGTTTTGAGTGTTCTGTGCAAGATAGGTGTTGATCCTGTCAAGCGTCCTCAGCATCTCTTCTGGTTCACGAAGAAGCCTGAATTCAAGCTTCGCTGTACCTTTCAGCAAATTTCTCACCCTGTTTTCATCAGAAACACCGGGAAGCTCAATAATGATTTTCCGGCTACCCTGTGTGGTAATGACTGGTTCAGCCACGCCGTACTGATCAATACGGTTACGAATGATCTCTTTTGCGCGGATCAGAGCTTCTTCAGACTCTTTTTCCAGTTTTGTTACAATTTCCTGATTGGAATTGCGGATATCATAAAAATAACGGCTCAGGGGGATGTTCTCATTCCTGAATTCAACGGAGAGGAGATCAATAACCCTTGCATCGCTTTGCGTAGCTTTTGCTCTTACATTCTGCAGGATGGCAGCAAACTTCCCGTCCTTATTCCATGCTTTCTGTTCAAACAGATCCACCTGGTCAACTTCCATCACCAGGTGCATTCCACCCCGTAAATCGAGTCCAAGCTTCAGACTCTTTTTACGGGCATCGTCAATCTCTTCGCGGTGCCCCATTGCATACTTCAAGCTATCCTGCGCTGAAGAAAAACTGTTGAGCTGCGTCGAAAGGGAGTAATCACGCCAGGTAGGCCATAATGACCAGAGAGCCACAAGTGTGACAACTGCGATAAGGAGAAGATTAAAACGTTTATTTTTCATTGATGGTATCGCGTTACACTCGAAAGAAATACTTGAGCCAATATATAAAACGAGGTATTGATTAACTAACAATCTACATTCCGCACCATGACACACACCGGTATACGCCTTATATCACGAACAATCCTACAACTATAGTCAATACTATTTATCGGGAAAACTCTTGCAGAACAAGAGCTTTTGCTCTTTCAAAAAAAACCAATCCCATTTCTATGAGGTCGATCAACCCTGCGCATTATTCTCCACAAAAGTTATCCTGCCAAGCAAACATATCAAGTCATCAGTCTGCATACAACCTGGCCACAATATAGTTATAGTAATATAGAATAACACTATAACAACAAAAATCCACAACATGAACAATACGAACAAATTAGAGATGCATTAAAAATACGCCGCTGGCGCAGAAAAAGGAAAAAAGCACTATTATGTGTATATTTTCCGACAAAGACTTTCACCCATCGATAAATGTTTCACGTGAAACAATGCATAATTCATGTATGACATCATAGTTGTCGGCGCTGGCCATGCCGGCTGCGAAGCGGCACTCTCCGCAGCAAGAATGGGCACATCCTGCCTGCTCATCTCATCAAACCTTACAGCAATTGCCCGAATGTCTTGTAATCCAGCAATCGGAGGGGTGGCAAAAGGGCAGATCACCCGGGAGATTGATGCGCTCGGAGGTGAGATGGCAAAAGCAATTGACGCAACGGGAATACAATTCCGAATGCTTAATAGAAGCAAAGGGCCTGCCATGCACTCCCCAAGAGCACAGGCTGACCCGACAAATTACACACTCTATATGCGCAAGGCTATTGAGAGGGAGCAGAATATTGATCTTCTTCAGGATACCGTCAGTGGTGTGGAGTGCTCTGCGGGTACAGTTACGGGAGTCAAGCTTGTATCAGGACGCATCGTCAGTTGCCGGGCAGTCATTCTTGCCTGTGGAACATTTTTGAACGGACTGATCCATATTGGCATGAATCATTATGCCGGAGGACGAACCATTGCCGATCCTCCAGTTTTAAACCTTACAGAAAACCTTGTTGAATTGGGCTTTGCCTCTGGCAGGTTGAAAACAGGCACCCCGCCGCGTATTGATGCACGCACTATTGACTATTCGATAGTTAACGAACAGAAAGGTGATGAGCAGCATGTTGCATTCTCTTTTAAAAGTGCACAAATCATTGATCGGCATCAGATCAGTTGTTTTGTGACCAAAACGACCACAGCAACACATGAAATTCTAAAAAAAGGATTTGACCGTTCCCCCTTGTTTACCGGAAAAGTCCAGGGGATAGGGCCAAGATACTGTCCATCTATTGAAGACAAAATCTGCCGATTTCCTGACAAGGATAGTCACCATATCTTTCTTGAGCCAGAAGGGTTTGAAACTAATGAAATGTATGTCAATGGCTTTTCAACATCACTGCCCGAAGAAATTCAGTTCGAAGCACTTCGCTCTCTTCCCGGACTCAGCAAGGTAAAAATGATCAGGCCGGGTTATGCAATTGAATACGACTACTTTTTTCCGCACCAGATCAACCGAAGCCTTGAAACAAAAATCATAAAAAACCTCTACTTTGCAGGGCAGATCAATGGAACATCCGGATACGAGGAGGCTGCTGCACAAGGTTTGATTGCTGGCATTAACGCAACACTCAATATCCAAAAACGACCACCACTTCATCTCAAACGTTCTGATGCCTATATCGGAGTACTCATCGACGACCTTATCACCAAGGAGACGAATGAACCATATCGAATGTTTACCTCTTCGGCTGAACATCGGCTCATGCTCCGCCACGACAATGCTGATATCCGTCTTCAGCACTTTGGCTTTGAAGTCGGACTGCTTGATGCAGAAACATTTTCTTTTGGAAACCGTAAGCAGGCACTCATTGAGGCAATGAATCAACTCTGCCTGAAAACAAAAATCCACCCTTCGGAAGCAAACATTCTCCTTTCAGAGCTTGGTTATCCGGCAGTAACTGCACCACAAAGCGCCATGAGCCTCCTGAAAAGACCTGGAGTTCATCTGGCGACGCTTCTTGAAGCATCACCCTCATTCAAACAAAATGTCGAGGCCATAACACTTGATGTACTGGTTTACGAACAGGTTGAAATTGATATTAAATATGAGGGATATCTTAAACGGGATATCCTGATGGCCGAAAAAATCTTGCGGCTCGACCAGCATCAAATACCTGCTTCGTTCAAGTATGAGAATGTTTCTGGCCTTTCAAACGAAGGAAGGGAAAAACTAAAAAAACATCAACCGGATACGATCGGCCAGGCGTCACGAATTCTTGGCGTCTCTCCATCGGACATCTCCATACTCATGATACGCATCGGTCGTTGAGCAGTATTGCGTGTTTCACGTGAAACATATTCTCGCTGTTGACCCATACCCTTAACCAAATATGCAACCATGGACAGCATAATCAGTGATATCGCAACTAACGATCTCTTGTTCGGAAAAGACAAGGAGGAGCACATTGTTGGCGCATACCAGCTTTCAGATACCCTTATCAGGGTTTTTAATAGGGAAAAGGGGGAGGTTCGCCATCATGATGAGCCGTTTTTTCCATTCTTTTTTCTTTCTGACAGCTCTCTGCTCGATGGATTTGTGCCTGAAGATGGGGAGAAATTCTGGATGGTAAAACTTGGAGGCTCTAATTATTATCAGAGTCTGGCCATCTTTCGGAACTGGAAAAATCACAGGGGAGCCATCGACTTCATCAACAAAAAGCGATATGGCGACTCAACCGGGGAGTCAACCAAAAACACCCCTTATGAAGCGAACTCCCTGCTCTACAATAAAGGTGATGCGATCACACAATACTTTCTTCAAAGCGGAAAAACCATGTTCAAGGGGATGATTTTTGATGATCTTTATCGAATACAGCTCGATATAGAAACCAATTACAACCCGATAAAAACTCGAACTGGTGCAGTCGGTATTGGAGATGATGAGGTGATTATTGTCTCTCTGAGCGACAGTCGGGGGTGGGAGTGCGTACTTCATTCAAAGAACAGAACAGAAAAGGCTCTTCTTGAAGAGCTTATTGCCTTGATCATTACCATGGATCCCGATGTCATTGAAGGGCATAATATCTTCAGTTTCGATCTCTCCTATCTCCAGCGCCGTTGCGATCGGCTTGGAATTCCTTTTGCAATAGGACGAAACGGCTTGCTGCCAAAAACATATTCAGCATCAATTCGTTTTGCTGAAAGAAGTATTGATTATCCATTTTTTGATATTCCTGGTCGGCATGTTATTGATACCCTCTTTCTTGTACAGAGCTATGACATCTCAAAACGATCAATACAGAGTTATGGACTAAAGGCTGTTGCGAAGCATTTTGGCTTTGCCTCACCAAATCGAACCTACGTTGATTATAAAGATATTGCATCTCTATGGGAGACGAATCACGAAAAATTGCTTGCCTATGCCCTTGATGATGTGCGCGAAACACGAGCACTTTCATCACTCCTTTCAGGCAGCAATTTTTACCTCTCACAGATGCTGCCCTATACGTATGCCATGACATCGCGTATTGGACAGGCCGCAAAAATTGAAGTTCTTCTTGTCAGAGAGTATCTCCGTCGCAAACAGTCAATTCCAAAACCCTCTTCAGGAGTGCAAGGTTCAGGAGGATATACCGAAGTATTTCTTAAAGGAATTCTTGGTCCAATTGTCTATGCGGATGTAGAGTCACTCTATCCTTCGATAATGCTCTCGTACAATATATGCCCGAAAAGTGATGAGCTGAAGGCCTTTCCAGGAGTGCTTCATGAGTTGAAGGAGCTTCGCTTCAAAGCAAAAGAGAGGGCACGCACAGAGAAAACAGGCGGCAATATCTCTCTTGCCAACAATTTTGATGCAATGCAGGGTTCGTTCAAAATCCTTATCAATGCCATGTATGGATACCTTGGCTTTAATGGTGGCATTTTCAACGATTTTATTGAAGCCGACAAAGTAACATCAACAGGCCAGGCACTTGCAAGGCAGATGATTGTTGAATTTGAAGCCCGTGGGTGCAAAATTATTGAGGTTGATACGGATGGTATTCTTTTTATACCGCCACCCGAAGTAACAACAGAGAGCAAAGAACGGGAGCTGGTTGCAGAAGTCTCTGTGCTTATGCCGCAGGGGATCAACATCGGTTATGACGGACGATTCAAAAAAATGATCTCCTATATGAAGAAAAACTATGCCCTTCTTGGATATGACAATATCATGATCCTGAAAGGCTCTTCACTCACCAGCAGAAGCAGTGAAAAATTCGGACGGGATTTTGTACGCAGGGGGTTTGAAACGCTGTTAACTGAAGATACCAACGAACTGCACAACCTGTTTACCCAATACAGAAATAAAATTTTAAACCATGAACTGGACATTTCCGATTTTTCCAGAACTGAAAGCCTTAAAAACTCTCTTGAGCAGTATCTTGAAGATGTGAAAACAGGGAAACGTTCAAAATCAATCACCTATGAAATTGTCCTGAAAAACGGCATGGAGATAACGAAAGGAGATAGAATCACCTTTTATGTATCAGGAAGTGGAGCTGGATCCGCCTCTTATGATAAAGGGAAGCTTGCGTCGGAATGGCAGAAAGAGCGACCAGATGAAAACACCCAATTTTATCTGAAGCGTCTCGATGAACATTGTCAAAAATTCCTGCCTTTTTTTAAACCCCAGGATTACAGTATGATTTTTTCGGATGACACGCTTTTTGCGTTTTCTGCAGAAGGTATTGTGCTTCAAAAAGAGATACGGCATACAGAAACAAATTATCAAGGCGGAGAACTTCGTTGATTTTATTTATCCTCACGTTGTAATGCTTATATTGCCGGTCGTGGTCATGGATGAAAATTTCCCCGGCTTTTTATGACAATGGGAGAAAAAACTTTTTTTTAATCACTTCGATATAATCAACATGATAGATAACAAAGTACTGCCAATAACAGATGACGTCAGTTGGATTGGGGTTCTTGATCCCGGTCTTATCACCTTCGATATTGTCATGGAGACAAAATATGGCACAACCTATAACTCCTATTTTATCAATGCCGAGAAAAAGACGGTCATAGAGACGACCAAAGAGAAGTTCTGGCCATCATATCTCGAAAAAATCAAACAGGTGACCGACCCGTCCGAGATTGAGTACATCGTGCTTGATCATACGGAACCTGACCACTCTGGTAATGCAAAAAACCTGCTGGCTGTTGCACCAAATGCAACAGTCGTTGGCAGCGGTAATGCTATCAAATTTCTTCGTGATCAGACCGGTCACGACTTCAAGTCACTTGTGGTCAAAACCGGTGACACGCTCAGTCTGGGCAATAAAACCCTGCATTTTATCAATGCGCCAAACCTTCACTGGCCTGACACCATCTACACATGGCTTGAGGAAGACCGTATACTCTTCACCTGTGACTCATTTGGCTCCCATTTCTGCAATGAAGGGGTATTTGATG
>CAIQGA010000019.1 GCA_903871235.1 uncultured Chlorobiaceae bacterium | reverse complement strand
GGGTAGGAAAGCAATGGTTTCATATCAAACCAGCGACGCTCCCCATTTTCGAAAACCGTCTCCAGGCAATAATCGGCTAGTGGTTTTACTTGTACTACGTCAGGTGTCATAGTCACAACTCAACGCAAGGGATCGATTTTAAACGGAGTCTGACCCGTTGTAGCCAAATACCAATCAGCCATTAGGTCATCCTGATGCAGTTCTATCCACGCCTGAATTAACTTCATTTGTCGTACGAGCAGACTCCCTTCGAGCACATCACCACTCGGAATAGCAATAGATGCCTTAAATTCATTATAACGAACATGAATATGTGGCAAATGATGCCTCTCCGAATCGAAAACATACATTGATACAAGAATACCGTAAAACATGCTAATGGTCGGCATGGAAGCCCTCTAAAAAAATTAAAACAATAATTATAGCCCCGTTCAACTCGTAACAACGAATAACTGGAGGCAGTCATGTAGGTAGTCATGTAGGCTGGGTAACAGCTTTATCCTTGCCCAACATTTTCAACAGAAAAAAGTATAATATCGATACATTACCCGGCACCATTAACATATTCCGTTGAGGAAATGTTGGGCACGAAAAGCATATACCCGACCAGCTAAAACCCAACCACCCATATTTTTTGCAACTCCAGACTAAATCCTGCCAACAAATCATCTGCTTGCAAAAACTCGGGCTTACTCAAAATAACCATTGGCACTTGAGGCTGAAAAACAAAAACCCGTTGACTTTCAGGATCGATCAACCAGCCCAAACTTGCGCCATTCAAAAGATATTCCTGCATTTTATCCTGCAGGGCTTTTAAACTCTCACTGGGTGAACGAAGCTCAATGACAAAGTCTGGACACAACGGCAAAAACCGCTGTTTCTGTTCGTGTGTTAATACGGCCAACCGTGTTCTTTTAACCCAAGACACATCAGGCGAACGTATCGCCCCGTTGGGTAGCGTATATCCCGTTGATGAATCAAACACTACACCGCTACCGTCCCGCTCTGCCCAATTATGTAACTGAGCAATCAACCCTGAGTTTCTCCAACCTGTTTCTCCTCCCGTAGGTGCCATAATTTCACAGTCTCCCAACGCTGTACGCTCAATCCGTAATTCTTTATTTGCCTGACAAAAGTCAAAAAACTGTTCATTAACGATTTGTAATGATGGTGGCCAATGAAGCACCATCGCTGCCATAGATGAATTTTCATTGACGACAACGCTATTCAAACTCATAACAAAACTCCCCGTCAGCCACGCTGACATGCACTCTCTCAATCGCAATCCCCTCCCACATCCAATTCAAAAAATCGGTCCTGATGCTGGGCAACAAGGTATTAGGCTGTAGGTTGGGTAACAGCTTTATCGTTGCCCAACATTTTCAACGGACAAAAGTATAATATCGATACATGGCCCAGCGCATCAACATATTACATCATGGAAATGTCGGGTACGAAAAGCATGAGTTCGACGGGACTAAGGGGCTTGCTGGCTGTCGGCCTACCCATCTTACGAACTCTACCCCCAGTTATTGTTATTCCATTTTTATAGATTTTAAGTAAACGGTATCTGGACAAAAATCCACCTCATTCGACCAAACCAGCGTACCATGATCGACTCGGACGGATTTAAAATAACCAGGATTCCTTAATACTTGAAACACAGGAAAATCTAAATAGTCAGAAACATCAAAAATACGCTTCTCCTGATTATCAAAAGTAACGATTAATTGATGATTATTAAGCGCTTCAACTGCAATGACACGAGGATTCATGACTTGCTTTTTAGCGTAATGGATCAATTTTAAAGACGGGTTCGCCACGAACCGCTAATGTCCAATCAGCCATCAACTCATCTTCATGGATAGCAATCCATGCCTGCACCATTCTAAGTTTCTTTGGAGGAAAATCTCCGCTCAGTAACTCGCCGTCCGGAATTTTTAATACCGCCGTAGAGTCTTGGTATTCAACGTGAATATGCGGTGACTTATGATTATCAATCATCTCTAAAATACATCATCACTAATATTCCGTAAAACATACTAATCGTTGACATGGAAGGTCTCTAATAAAATAAAATGGGGGATTATAG
>CAIQGA010000018.1 GCA_903871235.1 uncultured Chlorobiaceae bacterium | reverse complement strand
GTCTGAACGCATTGCTTTTCAGTAAATAGTTAACTGGTTATTATGCAATCAATATACGACTTATCTTGTTTATAATAAAAGGTTTATGCAGCTATTTTTGTGCTTTTATCTTGCGGAATAATCCGACAGACTGCTATGGCAATCCGTTTAAGCAGCGAGTCCTGGGTTACTTCCCTGATATCTACCCCGTCAATCAGAATTCTGCCTGAAGAGACGTCGTAAAACCTTGGGATAAGGTTTACCAGCGTTGATTTTCCTGAACCGGTGGCACCGAGAATGGCAAGCGTTCTGCCCGGCTCTGCAACAAAACTGATGGCATCAAGGAGCTGAGTACCTGACTCCCGGTTATAGCGGAAGGAGACATGATCAAAAACAATCCTTCCCGCCCGGTGCTCTGCCATTGCCTTTGCGCCAGCATGATCATGAATATCAGGAACAATATCGAGCACTTCCGCAATACGCTTTGATGAAGCGATACCTCCGGCCCAGGCATTGGTCAGGTTGGCCATGAAAATAAGCGGTGCCATGGTTGTGAGCAGGTAGTTGGTGAACGCCACAACCTGTCCGATCGTCAGTTTTCCGGCTATGGCGTCAAGTCCGCCAACCCATATCACCAGAACCATCCCGGCATTAACGCACATGGTCAGCAGCGGCGGCATACTTGCCATGAACTTCATCACTCTGATGGAGTCGCTGGCAAATGCCTGATTTGCCTTATTGAACCGGGTAAACTCAAATTCACCCCGCACAAATGCCTTGATCAGGCGGATGCCTGCAATGTTTTCCTGCAGCACGGTACTCAGCCGATCGAGCTGGCGCTGCACCGAGCTCCATAACGGCTCCATTTTCACCACAAAAAAGACAATGAGGACAGAGGTTATAAAGAGCAGGGGCAGAATGGTCAAGGCAAGGCTGCTGCTGGTTTTAATCATCAGGATGAGGCTGCCGATCATCAGCAGGGTCGATCGCGTACCGATACGCAAAGAAACCTGGGCAACACGCTGTACCGCAGAGGTATCGCTGGAAAGGCGCACCATGAGCTGGCCGGTATTGAGCCGGTCGATATTGCCGAACGAAAACGACTGGATTTTCAGAAACAGTGCTTCGCGGATATCGCGGGCTATGCTTTCACCGACCCGTACCGACAGAATATGTGACCAGACGGCAAAAAAGACACTGAGCAGGGTAATGCCGAGCATCAGCAGGCCGGTATTGATAACCACCTGCTGATTATGCTGATGAATCCCCTGGTCGATAATCCTCTGAATCAGACGGGGAATACTCAGATCCATTCCAACAACGGTTGTCAGCAGCAAAAGCGCGACAAGCGCCTGTATCCGATAAGGCTTTACGAAAGAACTGAGCCTGAAAATATTACGCATATCAGTGGTGGTGATGACCCGAAGAGGCCTGTTTGGCAAGAGCTGAAGGAACTGATACTATCAAATTGCATAGGCAAATGGATATTCCGTTCCAAGGTGGAACTCTTCGAGTATCTCGGCTTTTATTCGTGTAAAATCGGAACTTGCCCTGTCGCGCGGTCTGGAAAGCGGCACATCGATTATCTTTTTAATCACACCGGGACGGGAGGACATAATGACCACTTTATCACTCAGGTATATCGCTTCATCGATGTCATGCGTCACCATGATCATGGTAATCTTTTCAAGAAGCCATAACCGCTCAAGTTCTTGTTGCATATACATTCTGGTAAGGGCATCAAGCGCTCCGAGGGGTTCATCCAGCAGCAGTATTTCAGGCTTGCTCGCCAATGCCCTGGCAATGGCAACCCGCTGAGCCATTCCGCCGGAAAGCTGGGAAGGATAGGCGCTCTCAAATCCGTTGAGACCAACCAGTTTCAGGTGTTCGTCCACGAGAAGTTTCTTCTCCTTCCGTTTGAGCTTGTCAAGGCCAAATGCGACATTCTCACCGACGGTGAGCCAGGGAAGAAGCCGGTGATCCTGAAAAACAATACCCCGGTCGCTCCCCGGGCCAATAATTTGTTTGCCATCGATCAGGGCTTCGCCGGTATAATGATTTTCAAGTCCCAGCATGATGCGAAGCAGAGTCGTCTTTCCGCACCCGCTTGAACCAACTATCGTGACAAACGCACCGGAATGAACGGTCAAGTTGATGTCATTGAGAATCTGTAATGGATTATTATCGACAATAAAACTTTTACTGAGATTCCTGATTTGAAGGGTACCTTTATTATTCGGCATTTTCATTTTGTTAATATTTATTTTTCAGTGCTGATAACCCTTCCCCGTTCAACGGCTTGCACTATTTTCTGAACCAATACGGTCATGGCATACCCTAATACCCCGACGGTAATAATTCCTGCAATAACCAGTGCAATATCAAACCGATCCCGTCCCCTCTGAATCTGCGTACCAACTCCCAAGGCGGTTTGTATAAATATTTCCGCTACCATCAAAACAGACCATGACATGGCAAGCCCCAAACTGATACCGGTGGCAATTGAGGGTAAAGCCGCTGGTATAATAATTTTTTTGATCAGCGTCAATCCCTTGAATCCATAAACAGAAGCAAGTTCCAGATACTCTCTTGGCACATTTCTTACTCCTGAAAAAGTATTCAGGGTTATCGGATAAAACGCGGCAACCGAGATGATCAGAACACGAGGCAGTTCATTCATGCCGAACCACATGATGATCAACGGGATCCAGCCAATCATCGGTACCTGGCGTATTGCATGAAAAAATGGGGCAAAAATCTTCTCTGCAGTTTTTGATAATCCCATGAGCAATCCGAATAGAAAACCGGCCAGAGTACCAATAAAAAAACCGATCATGACCCGCTGTAAACTGACCGCGATATGATGAGAATAGGTCGGCTCGGAAAAAAGAATCACAAATTTTTGTAATACTTTATAGGGCGGTGGCAGAAATCTCGCCGAGGAAAATCCGGCAAGAATAAATAACTGCCACAAACCAATCAATACAATCGGAAACGCAAACACCCCAAGTATTGCTTTTGTTTTTTTGTTGAAAGCAAACCTCTTCATACCGGCCTCCCGTCAACTGGCTCACGCCATAGTAAAAACCGCTTCTCGGCTATTTCAAGAAGAACATTCATCGCAAATCCAATCACTCCAACAAGAATCAAACCCGCCATTACCAGATCAATCTGAAATACGGCGCGTCCCCAGGTCATCAAATAGCCAACGCCTGAATCGGATCCAAAAAGCTCTGCTCCAACAACAAACATCCAGGAAAGGCCAAGACTGAGACGAATACCGGTGATTATTGAAGGCAATGCACTTGGAATGATCACTTTAAAGAGGTAACGAAAACTCTTGTAATCAAAAACCCTGGCCAGTTCGTGATATTTTTCAGGAACACCGCTTACACCTTGATAGGTATTCAAGACCATGGGGTAAAACGCCCCGATTGCCACAAAAAAATATTTTGCAGATTCATCAATACCGAGAAACATGATGATGAGCGGCATCCAGGCAAACTCAGGAACTTGCTGGAGGGCTTTGATTAACGGGCCAAAGATGCTGTTCAAAAACGGGGAGAGCGCCATGAGAATTCCAAGAACAAACCCGGATGTTCCTCCAAGCAAAAACCCTATCATAACTCTTTTCAGGCTTGCCAGAATATTCAGCGTGAGATCCCCTGATTGAGCAAGTTCGACAAGCGTGTTCAGCAGGGTTAACGGCGGTGTCAGAATAAGGTCTGAGCATAATTTCTGCGATACTGCACCCTGCCACGCTGCCAGCACCAGAAGCGGGACAATTAATGCCAGAAGCTTATCTTTTAATCCCAGCCGTTGTATGAATTTTTTTGACATACTGTTAAAATTTATTGAACAGAATCCTTATACCATCCCGATACATGCTTTGACTCAATTGGTTGACGGTTCAGTTGCGTCTGAACGTCCCCCAATTAGCCGACTTCGTTATACAAGTTCAGCAATCTCTTTCTTGCTCTTGATCATTTCGATGAATGCTTCAACCCTGGTACGAATGGCTTCAAAATCCGAGCCGGAGTATTCCGTATGGATCTCCAGAAAAGGCAGCTTACCAAGAACATCCTTTGTCTCCCCTGCTTTAAAGGTGAATGCATCGCAATAGCGCAGGGTGTGATAGATGATCCCGTCGGCGCCAAACTCTTGTATCTGATGCTTCAAGTTGGCAAGCCGGCCATCGCTCTTCAGATCGAGATAAGGCAAAGAGCCATGCGGCACCCTGTCGAGATAGGCATCGGCTACGCCATAGGGGGTTGGCTCTTTTATTTCGAGATTGAGGAAGAAATTGAGTCCGCTCCACAGGTCATCTCCCACGATTCGACCGCCCAATTGCTCAATAATATCGACAAGCTTGGTGTCGCCCGGAGGAATGAGGCTTCCGGAAAGGAATATCCTGGCTTCAATCTCCCCGCCTGCGGGGCTCTCAGTCAGATTCTCTTCTACTTCGGCTATCAGCTCCTGCAGAAGTTCCAGATAGTTCTGCCTGTCGAGATTGTAACCGGCACTGATGACACTCGACACGTCCCGCCAGCGCAGGGGCGCATTATCCAGACTTTGATAGCGGTAAAGGGTCTTGATCGCCGCCCTGATTCCATCGTAGATGCTTATTGCTTCCTCAAGTTTCGACTTTTCAAGAGTGACTCCGGCAAATGCTTCAAGTTTGCTGGTAAAGCATTCAACCTCTTTTCTGAAATACTCATGCCCCTCTTTTGTTGCAAAATTGCGCGGCACTCCAAGTACCACTGTTTTATAGCCGAAATAGAAGCTGATAAGCTCTTCAAGCCGGTAGAGCTGAATGCAGGTAGCATCAATAGCAACCAGATCAAGCTGTTTTATGTATGGATCGGTTTTTTCTGCGAATTGGCCAAGAGCATGACGCACAAAGACACAATTCTTGGTCGAAATATGGCGTGCACCGACTTCAACAAGCCGCCCATCTCCACCCTGCCCCACTCGTATTGGAATAAGTCCAAGCGCATAGATGATCTCTTCCGGAATGTTGTAGGCAAGCCATCCGACAACTCTTTTACCCTCTTTGCGCAGTTGTTCAAGTTCAAAGGGACGGCGCTGTAAAGCCGCTGCAATTTTATCAAGAGTCTTTAAGCCCATAGTCCCTCCTTTTTGGCAAAACTGCGGGCAATAACGGCAGCGCCCAAAGCGCCGATAAGCTGGGGATCAATTTCCGGACGAACAATGGTAACTTTCAGCGCCTGTTCGATCGCACTCTTCATCCCGGTGTTCTTAGCTACACCACCTGAAAAAAAGACATCACTTGCAATGCCGACTCTTGAAAAAAGTCCGGCAATACGATTGGCAATTGAATGATGAATGCCGTTAAGAATGTTTTCAGGCTTTTCGCCTCGCGCAACCAGAGAGATTGTTTCCGACTCGGCAAAAACCGTGCAGGTGCTGCTCATGGGAACGGTATCGGTGGCCGAAAGAGCTATAGCGCCCAAATCTTCAAGTTTTACCTTGAACACATCGGCCATCACCTCAAGAAAACGACCGGTACCTGCAGCACACTTGTCGTTCATGGCAAAATCAACAACAGCTCCATCCTCATCAATGCGTATGGCCTTGCAATCCTGGCCGCCCATATCAATAATGGTGCGAACCGTCGGATGCAGATAGTTTGCGCCTTTGGCATGACAGGTAATTTCAGTTACAGCCTTGTTGGCATAGGGCGCAGAAACCCGACCGTAACCAGTTCCAACGATATAGGTGATATCCTCCTTTTTCAGTCCCGCCGCGTCCAGGGCGAGATTCAAGGCACTTAAGCCGCTTTCGACAGAATTCACACCACTCTTCAGAAGACCTGTGGCAAAAATCTCACCATCTTTCAAAATCACTGATTTTGCAGCCAGTGAACCGACATCAACACCCGCAAAAAAATTCCCGCTAAAAGACATTTTCTACTCCGTTTTTCAGATTATTTCAGAATTTCGACCAATCAGGTCGTTATGGTACAACAGGGTCAAAACCAAAGCTTTACCCCTTTGTTTTATATTTTGACAAACCTCAAGCGCTTAATTATGTACCCAGTATTTATCATAACCGAGTTCTTTCAAAGCAGGAGCCTGGAATCGGAGATCAAACAACTCGCTGACATTATAGCGTCTCCTGATGATGCCACGTTTAAAGGCGAAATCAATGATCTCCTGATAATCTTTCAGCACTTTAGTCGTGACGGTCGGGTCATAGTTCTCTTTTGGGGGAAGACTGCCAATCAAATCCGCTTTGATATGTTTATACGTTCCGCCGTTTTTAACCGATGACTGAATAATAGCTTCCTGGTTCTCAGGTTTTGATGCCCAGTAATAGCCTTTAAGAAGAGTCTTCAGAACTCTCCTGGTGATTTCAGGATACTTGTTGGCAAAGGCTTCGGTTACAAAAATTGAACCCGGAGCACTTTTAAACTGGGGATATTTGCGGGTATCGAAAAGCAGTTTTGCAACTCCCTGGTCAACAAGGGGTCGGTCAGAACTACTCACAATGGCATCAACACTGTTTGTTGCAAGTGCAGCCTGTGCGTCAGCATTAACTAAATTCACTCCCCTGATCTCTTTTTCAGTCAAACCAACCGCATCAAGAATTCTGTTGAAGGCGAGGTGGAGGTAGGTGCCCTTTAGGTACCCAATCCTCTTCCCCTTGAGATCTTTCAGTGATTTGATACCGGAGGCTGGATTGACCTGGATATAGATATTACTGCCGCCCGCTCCGCTCGTACTGATAATTTTGTACGGCAACCCTCCAGCCCTGCCAACAACGGTAACGAGATCACCCGCAGATCCAAAATCAACCAAGCCGGAAGCAATGGCTTCATTCTGACCGGGACCCATAGCTTTATAGTAAGTGCGCTCTATTTTAATACCATCTTTTGCAAACTCTTTTTCCAGCAATCCCTGCTCATTTACCCACCCGATTGCGCCACTGGCTTGCGGCAGATTCAGTGCATTTCCTCCACCGCCAATTCGAATTACTTTCGGTTTTTCTTCTGCCTGTGCCGCTACTGTAATAAACAACAGCGCTACGATTGGCAAAGCTTTTATCCACTTTTTCATGTTCATTCTCCTTATCCTGTTTTTATGTAAATTAGAATCCAAACTGGAATTGTGCAGCAAAGTTGTTCTGTTTCACCTTTGTAGCCTTATCATCACTTAAACTGTAATTCAACTGGAACTTGGTTGTTTCAGCAAAGAAAAAATTGAAGCCAAGCGTTGTAATATTTGATTCATTATTGGCAACCGCTGTGTCCGGATCCCAATGATCATAACGAATAAACGGCTGGAATGTTGTCGGCCACCAGTCGTCATTTCTTGACTGACTTCTTGAATTCTTGTAGAACTGCTCGCCCCATTCATAGAAAAATGTTACTGTATAACCAGCGCTTTTAGTAGTATATCTCGTAACATTGGCGAGAGTCGTAGCGAAAGGATTGATATTTTTCTCATCTCTGCCAATAACATACTCAGCAGTAAATCCAAGTGGGGCGCTGACATAAGAAAGATCTGTTCCATAGCGTATTTTTTCCCCTTCACCCTCTCCATTTGGAATCAGTGTTGTTCCAACCTTGTAAAGATCCTGCTTCCCCCTGTAAAAAGAGCCACCTAACGCCAAACCACGATATGGTGAATAATAACCTGCCGGTGCATTGATGACGATCCTTCCCTCAATATCTTTATCCAGGTTGGTATCCGCTGTGTTTGGCCCGGAACCATTATAAAGAGCTAATGAATACTCAATAAGTGGAATGCGATAATTGTACCCCAAATCTACGACCGGAAATAAATCTCCGTACAACCGGATTCCAATATCACGCTGAGAGAGGCCAAGTTTTGAGGCAAACTGGGCTGTATTGATAGCCGGCTGTTTATCCTCTGTTGTTGTTGCTTCAAGGCCAAACTGTTTTTTCTGTTGACCGATTTGAACGTATAAATATGGCTTGCCGATATCAAGAGACTGGCCAATAGAATACTGCAAATAGGCATCGGTTGGCTGAAGATTATATGAGGTGTTACTCCCAAGACCAAGTGTATAAGAGATACTTTTACCCTCCACATAGTCTTTCTTCAGAAATCCTTTGAGAGAAATAATTGCTGAATTGAAAAGGAATCCGTTTTTATTGGGAGAGGAAGAGGCTGCATAACGGGTCTGTGTGGACCCGCTGATACTGAGCGATCGCTTTGAATTGGCGATAGTCTTGTCAAGCCTCTGGGTTAACTGATCCCGGAGTGTCGCAATTTCTGCTCTGACTCCATCCAGCTCGGCTTGTGTTACAGCTCCTCCCGCTTCAGAAGTGTCCGTTGCAGAAAGATCTTCAGAACCAAACGGTACTGCGGTAGAATCGCTTGCTTGTTGCGGTTGTTTATCGCTCACTTGTTGCTCTTGCGGCACGGCCTCTGCGCTCTCGGCTGCCAGCAGATTGGTATGACCAATCAGTAACGCACCAAGAACAAGGATGGTCAACTTTCTATTACTCATTATATTCCCTTTATCTTTTGATGAGTTGATTTCAAATTTCTTAAATATGATCATTCAATAATGTTGTGTGCAATACATTAAACATGGACAGGCACAACATCGCAACCCACTTTTTGAATATTTTTTCCGCATATTTATTTTGAATAATTCGTCCTAAAAGCTGAAAAGAAAACACCAATATCCTGAAAGCAAGAATCGGCTTTCTTTTAAGCTTATTTGTTTACTATGGCTATAGAAGGAGCAAAAAATTTTGCGTCAGAGGGCTATAAAGCGGCAACAACAAGGCAGATTTGAGAGTCCACGTACTTTCATAACAAGAGCTTTATAAAAAATCATTTTCAACAAATAACATCTTTAATTATTAACGCTGTAAATATCGAAAATATAAACGGATTTAAAAATCCCGTCTATGCGGTGTATTGCATACCATAAACAAGCTACCCTTAAGAATTATAATTGATTATTATTTAATTCCCGACCCTGCGGCAGAGAACCGGGAATTTCAAAAACTATACCATTTCTATAAATGCCTCGACGCGATTTGTCGACTGTTCGGTTGCTTCTGAGCGTCCCAATTCACCAACTTCAACAAATGTTGTAACCACGCCAGCCCTCTCTTTTACAATATCCGAGATCATGCGCGCCACACCACTCTGATAATTGCAGCCCCACTGATACATAAAAATAACACCGTCAGCACGGGATCGCTTTACCATGTCGGCAGTCCATTCTGCACGTTTTTCTGTGCGCTGTTCATAAGGATATGCGAGCATTGATTTGGCAATATTGAGATAGGGATCACCTTCTTCCTGGACAGGCACAGAAATGCAGCTCCAGCTATCGTCACGGCCGACAAAAATAGCGCCCGCAGTTTGCGCATGATGGGCATTCGGCCCGACACAGGAACCACAAATGAACAGTCGTTTTGCATGATCCGGAACACCGAATCCTTTGACATTATTTTGGATCCGCTCTTCGATCTCCTTTTTACTCTGCTCAAGCAGGTCAACTGCTGCGACCGGATCTCCCACAAAATCGTTGGCAAGAAAGGCGATACCAAAAAAGTCGGTACTGTTCGTCGGTGGATTTTCAGCTCCCCACCATAAGTCAGCAATTTCGGTTGCAATTCTGCGGCCCCGATTTTCAAGTTTTATCTCATCAAAGAGCACTTCGTCGGTGATTTTTCTGCCGGAAAGCGCAGCAATTTTGTCGATGAGTTCGCGCAACTCAACAGCAATGTACTCTGCCGCCCAGGGCTTGTTTTCGTGATCGACAGGATAATCAACAAGGTAACGTGGAATATCGTGAACCCGATTGCGGTGCGTTTCTACCAGAAATGACATATCGGAACAACGCAGGCAAAGAAACGGGGCAATCAAATCTATGGGCACCACCTTGTTGTCTATTGCCGCATGTGCTGCGATCTGATTGCATGCGTCAATGCTGATTTTACGTCGTCCGGATTCGAGGATATTGAGGCCCAGCGTTTCTGACTGGCGGAGAGATAGCCCTTCCTCCATATTCCGGGCCCATTGCATGACCAGACCCGGTCGCACCGGGATTCCACCGGCAGCGTAGTAAGCATCCATTGCCTGTCCACCCTGAACAAGCACTGTCGGCGTACCGGCTGCATGTTGCTTCATTACCCGATCCTTCAGGGTAAGAGTCAGGTAACCTCTTTTAATACCCGACAGAAAGTGAACGTCGTCTGAAAACCGGCCCATATTATTGGCTCCGGCATCGAACGCATAGGGAAAACGCCGTGGCGCCTCTTTCGTCATGAACTCCCAGATTTCAGCAGAGCTGACCGTGGAGCCATCCTTAAATTTCAAACCTGGTGTTGCTATAAATTTATCCTTGATCTCCTCAGGATAGCTAAACGGTGAAGTAATCGCCATTATTTCATTCTATTTTAATTTTTTACGGAAATTCAACAGGTTTCTTGAGTGCTCATTTCAGGCATCCACCAAAACACCTTGCTCCTCGGCAATCTCTGATTTGATCTTGATCATCTCCACGAATGCCTCGACCCTTGTTTTCATCGCTTCATAATCAGAACCAGCATACTCGGTATGAATCTCCAGCAGCGGGATGCCTGACTTCGCCAGGACGTTCTTTGTCTCCTTGGCTTTGAAGGTAAATGGATCACAATAACGCAGCGTATGGTAGATGACCCCCTGTGCCTTGAACTCGCTCAAACGCTCTTGCAGCTTTTTCAGGCGTCGGTCACTCTCCAGATCCAGGTACGGCAATGCCGCATGTGGTGTCCGGTTCAGATAACCAAGGGCAACTCCTGCAGGTGAGATCTCTTTGATATCAAGGTCAAGATGAGGAAGAATGCCTGACCAGAGATCGTCTCCCACAATCCGGCCTCCTACCGACCTGATGATACCGATCAGTTTGCGGTCTCCCCGAGGAATAAGGCTTCCTGACAGAAAGATCCTGCAGTCACCATCATCGGAAGCAATAACCGGATGGTGCTGACGCTCTTTCAGCTCATCCAGCGTCTGAGTGAGCAGGGAGAGATACTCCCTCTTGTCGAGCAAATCGCCTGCCTGGATCAGATCGTATACCTCTTCCCATGAGATCACGTTATCTTTTGAAGCCTGAAAGGTGTAGATACTTTTCAGGGTCTTGCGAATGTCGTTGTACAATGCTACCGATTCAGCCAGTCTGGCTGAATCCAGAGGAGCCCCGGCCCGTTCTTCCAGGAGGCGGGTAAACTCATTGGCCTCGTGAGCGAAATATTCCTTGGCTTCATCAAGATGAAAGTTGCGCGGCACAGCGAGAACGACCACATCTTTTTTAAAGAAGTATTCAATAACTTCAGCAGCCCGATAATTCTGCAGGCAGGTAGCATCGAAAGCAAGTATGTCTGTTTGCTGAATGTACGGATCCTGGTTTTCAGCAAACGCCCCCACGATTTCACGAATGAAGACACAGGTCTTGCTGGAGGCATATCTTGCGCCGATTTCAACCAGTCGGTCATCTCCTCCAATGGCAATTCTCACCGGTATAAAACCCAGTGCATGGATAATCTCCTCGGGGACGTTATAACCAACCCACCCTACGACCTTCAGGCCATTCTCACGAGCTCTCCTCAACTCATCAGGGCGCTCCTCAAGCCGTTTTCTAATGACGTCCAGTGTCTTGACAGACATAATTCAGTTCCTCTTTATTTTAGATCGGTTGAAAAAATTTCCGTATCAGAGCATTTCAACAAAAGCATTTACTCGGTTCTGTTCCTGCTCATCCCGCAATCCGTGCAGGTCACGCTCATGGATATAGGTAGGAATCCCTGTTTCACGTTTGATAATGTCAACGATGGGCCGGGAGATAGCTGCCTGTGTATTGCAGCCCCAGTTGTGAATAAAAATAACCCCATCAGCTCTGGATTTTTTTATCTGTTCAATCGTCCATTGCGCTCTCTTTTCGATGCTTTGCTCGTAAGGATATTCAAGAGTAGCTTTGGCCAAATTGTAAAAAGGATCCCCCACTTCTTCGACCAGTGAGGAGCAATGACTCCATTGATCATCCCTGCCGACCACAATCGCACCGGCATCTTCGCTTCTGGATCCGTTTATTCCAACACAAGAGCCAAGAATAAAAAGCCTCTTTGGATTATCGGCAACTGCATGTCCTTTTACTCCATTCTTTACCCGTTCGGCTATGAATTTTTTAGCCTCTTTCAGGACGCTCAAGGATGCCTGCACATCTCCATGAACTTCCAGATTCCCAAGCGAGACCATTGATGCCCGGTCATCGCTGTTTGTTGGCGGAACATCGGCCGACCACCATAATTCAGCCAATTCCGTTCCAAGTCTTCTCCCTGTGTTATGGAGCTTTATGGCCTTCAACAAGTCATTTTCACTGGTTTTTCTGCCAGTTACCTCATCCAGTGTATTGACCAGTCTCCGCAGATTTTTGGCAAAATATTCAATGGCCCATGGCTTGTCGGCCTGAAATCGCAATGGGTAATCAACGTTCAGAAGCTTGACATTTTTGTTCGGGCCATGCCGGTGAGCCTCAACTCCGTAGGATATATCCGAACAGCGAAGCACGGTATAGGGAGCAATGACATCAATACGTAAATCCCCAGCCTGAACATGCTCATACCCGCCTGTTTGACATGCCTCAAAGCTCATATCATGAAAGGCTTTCTCTTTCGACTTTTTGCGTCTTAAGTTCTCTTTATTAATATCGTTGCCATACTCTAGACCGTTGTTCCACTGGTTAACAAGGCCGGGTCGCAAGGCAATGGTATCGGCGGCCGTATAAGGATCTACCGCCTGTCCTCCCTGAATAAAGGCGATACTTTTGCCATTGTCTTTAGCCTTTTCCATCCGCGCACTGAAGGTGAGGCCCAGATAGCGGGTCTTCAGCGATGTCGGCAGGGTCTCATCGCGGCTGCCACGATTTCCCTGATAGAGATTGACTTCAAAGGCGCTCGGGTATTTCGCCGGAGCTTCTTCAGTCAAATAGTGCCAAATTTCTTCCGGAGAGACCGTGCTCCCGTCATTAAACGTGATGTTGTCACTCTCCAGAAACTTTTCTTTGTTTGCCTCCGAATATCTGAATAACTGCTTACCCATAAATGCGTCCTTTATTGAGGAGTTTATTATTGATCATTTCTTGAAATGCAATGAGCATGCTCTAAAGGAGCATCATAGTTTACCTGTCTGTGGTCAGGCTGCCCATAGTCCCTCTTTTTTGGAAAAGTTGCGTGCAATAACAGCCGCGCCGAGAGCTCCGATAAGCTGAGGATCAATTTCCGGCTTGACAATGGTGACTTTCAGCGCTTGTTCGATTGCACTTTTCATGCCGCTGTTCTTGGCTACCCCTCCTGAAAAAAAGACATCACTTTCAATACCAACTCTTGAGAAAAGTCCGGCAATACGATTGGCAATCGAGTGATGAATACCATTCAGAATATTTTCAGGCTTTTCACCTCTGGCTACCAGGGAGATCGTTTCCGATTCGGCAAAGACGGTGCAGGTGCTGCTCATGGGTACTGTATCAGTGGCCGACAAGGCTATAGCTCCAAGATCTTTAAGCTCAACTTTAAAGACGCCCGCCATGACTTCAAGAAAACGACCGGTACCAGCAGCACATTTATCGTTCATGGCAAAATCGACTACCGCGCCATCCTGGTCTATCCGTATGGCTTTGCAATCCTGACCACCCATATCAATAATCGTCCGGACAGTCGGATGCAGGTAATTTGCGCCTTTGGCGTGACAGGTAATTTCCGTTACGGCCTTATTGGCATAGGGGGCAGAGACACGACCATACCCGGTTCCCACGATATAGGTCAGATCCTCCTGCTTGAGTCCCGCCGACTCCAGAGCCAGGTTCAAGGCATTCAACCCGCTTTCCACAGAATTGACTCCACTTGGAACCAGTCCTGTGGCAAAAATCTCGCCATCTTTCAGAATCACCGATTTTGCTGCCAGTGAACCGACATCTACACCAGCAAAATAATTTCCATTTATCGACATCGCATACTCCAATTGTTGGGTTATAGAAAATTTATTTTTATCAAAAACCACAGAATTACGCTATCTGAATTTTCTTATGACTGACAAGTTAATTCAAGCTTTCTGAAACAATAAAGGCCGACTCTTTGATCATAAAAATCGGCTTCCATATAAACTTGTCTGTATTGCCAAGCACTATATTTGAGCACAAATTTAATCGTTTTATTCTCTTTGCATCTACAACAACAATAAAATGAGAAATAAACAGGAGGTTGTAAATCCCTTTTAGAAGGTATATTTTATCCCATAAAGAGGTTACGGTAAAAAATCGGATTGCAGACAGAGCACTTGATATGAATCATCCTGGGAAGATCATATCAAGTGTCACTCAGAGTTACAAATAAGTACGGTTTATTTTGTGTAGAGGTTACCCATTGAGACCGGCAAGAAAACATGGCTCTTTCTCTTTTCGAAAAGAGAATATTATTGCCAACGTCAGATATAAAGGTATGAAAATAAAGAATATGGAACGTGTGCCAAGAAACTCTCCAGCCAACCCACCGATTACTGGACCAATAATGATGCCTGACATGGTAAACAGAGAAAAAACGGCTGCGGTTTTTCCTTTTTCAGCATTCGCATGAGCGACACAGGTAACATTGACAAGATTGAACATGCCAAGACCGATTCCGACAAGTATGGTACCTGCAATAATGAATGCTGGATGCCAAATGCACGAGAGAGATAACAATCCAGCAACAACAAGAGCAATACTTGTCAGATAGAAAGAACGTTGACCAAGGTTCTCTAATACCCTCCCAAGCGTGCAAAGTGTTGCAATAAAAATCAAGCCTTCAAACGAAACAAAAAGTGACGCGGTTTGTGTCGTAAAATGAAATACACGAATGGCAATAACAACGATGAAAGCATTAAAACAGGAGAACGTAGCCAATGCCAGCGCTTCTGCACTGGAGGCTTCAAGGAGATTTCGATCCCTGAAGAACTCTTTGAGATGGGAAAATCGTTCACCAAAAGTAATCCCTTCTGAACGAACACGTTCAGGAAAAATCGCAGTAACCCCCAGAATAAGCAGAAGAGCAGTAACGCTCACAAAATAAAAGGTAATCTCGAACCCCCAGTATTTACTGAGAGAAGCTCCGCACAGAGGGCCGAGAAAAACCAGACCGAATGAATGTGATCCTCTTTGCCACCCGGCTTTTCCGCTGCCCACCTTCCTCACAAACTCAAGAAAAACACTGGTCATGGGAATAAATCTGAACGCGGTAAAAAAGCTGAGCAGGGCAACAACTGCCAACAGGGCATTTGATGATCGTGCAAAGGGAAAAAGAAGGTAGAGAATTGCGCTTATCACCGTGCCAAGTACAAATACTCTCCGCGGGCCAATGGAATCAACAAGAAAACCGATCGGCAAAACCGTAAGAAGCAAACCTATTCCCTGTACACCTCCGATCATACCAATTTGAGAGGCGGTTGCACCAAGATTAACCGCATACAGTGTAATAGCCATCTGTGCAACACCCATCCCCATGCCACTGAAAACAGAGAAAAAGATGAACTGCACAAGCAGTTTATTTTCACGAATTTTTGCGTTCATTCTTCCACAAGTTTATCCATTGAGAATTCATACACTTTAAAGCATTTCGATAAAAGCACTGACACGATTGTGATCCTGTTCGTGCTGTAACCCAAATTCGCTCTCATGAATGTAGGTCGGTATTCCTGTCTCGCGCTTGATAACATCAACGACCGCTCTCGAAATCGATGCCTGCGTATTGCAGCCCCATCTATGGATAAAAATAACGCCATCTGCCCGGGATCTTTTTATCTGTTCAATAGTCCACAGGGCTCTTTCCTCAATGCCCTGTTCATAGGGATAATTAAGGGTGGCTTTGGCAAAACACCACGCCCTTTTACTCCATTTTTAACCCGTTCAACCAGGTACTTTTTAGCCTCTTTGAGCACACTCAGGGAAGCTTTCGTATCTCCATATTCGAGATGTCCAAGTGATGAAAAGGTCTGTCGGTCGTCACTGTTCGTCGGCGGAACATCTGCCGACCACCAGATATCAGCCAATTCGATAGAGAGCCGACGCCCGGTGTTATGCAGCTTTATCTCATTCAGTAAATCGACATATTCTGTACGCTTTTATGGTAACAGCTAAATATAGTCACACTACGCAATATAGAAATCCCGTTTAAGCGGTAAAATATATACCATAAACAAGTTAACCGAAAACCGACACGCTGCGGGATGGGGTTTCATTGCTGCCAGGGTAGATCATCTCACCCTGAACGATACTCCCAGCGACAGGGCCAGTACCCGGCAAGCATCCAGGTCAACTCCCGGATAATCCACAACCGATGCAATCACGTTGGGTATCTGTTGTTTTGCCAATCGTATAAAATCGCAAACACCACTGAATCCATCATCACCAAAAGGAGTATCGCACAACTGCATATACGTTTCTGCATCTGAGGCATTGAGGCTTACAGAAATAGTATCGACCAGACCAACCAGTTCCGGAACAATGTTGCGACCGTGAACAAGATTTGCCTGACCATCGGTATTGATACGAATGGGGTAACGGTAACGACGCTTGAGTTCCTCTGCAATGCGGAGAACCAGTTCCAGTCTGAGCAGCGATTCACCAAAACCGCAAAAAACAATTTCATCAATTCCTGTGAGCTCTATAGCCGCAATCGCGGCCAGAACCTCTTCAAAAGAGGGTTCTCTATCAAGGAGCAAATCATGGCCATAGAGTTTATACTGATTGAATTTCGGACAGAATATGCAGGTATTTGAGCATCGGTTGGTGATATTGAGGTAGAGGGTGTCACCGATTTTATAGGTTATCGTTGCCGTTGTGTTCTGTTGCCCTGTCGGGTTTTCATCTTCAGACATTGTAGTATCGTTATTGGATCAAGAAGTTTATTATCACCATTACTAAGCCAAAACAGCGGGGAACCCTGCGTTACTCATGGCGTCTTTGAGTTGTGTCAAACCAATACGCTCATCATCAAAGCATACCGTCACGGTTTTTAACAGCAAGTTAACCCTGACCCCGCGAACGTCTGCGATCTCTTCAAGCGCCATACCCACGATCTCAGCACAATCCCTGGAGAAAATAGTTGGCACTGACCATTCAACCTCAAGAAATTCTTTAAAATTGCATGCACATGCCATTTCCTCAGCTCCATTTATATTGTTTTAAAATATATACTTAAACGAGACAATCTTCCTCAATAACGGCGATTTCATCCTGCTGAGAGTCCTTCCATTGGCTTGAAGAGAGTCGCCAGTAAAAACCTCTTTGCGCCAGAAGCTCGCTGTGGGTGCCGCGCTCAGTGACTTCACCATGATTGATCACAAGAATCTTGTCAGCACCACGAATGGTGCTGAGCCGGTGTGCGATTACAAAGCTGGTACGTCCCTCCATCAATCGGTGCATCGCCTCCTGAATATGCTTCTCCGTACGGGTGTCCACACTGCTGGTTGCTTCATCCAGAATCAGGATTGCCGGATCAGCCAGAATCGCCCTCGCTATAGCCAGCATCTGCCGCTGACCATGACTGAAATTGCTTCCCCGCTCTGTAAGAACGGTTTCATACCCCAGCGGCAGCAAATGAATGAAGGTGTCGGCATTGGATAGACGGGCAGCTTCGACAATTTCCTCATCTGTAGCATCCAGACGGCCATATCTGATATTTTCCCTGACCGTACCGGAAAAAAGAAAGGTATCCTGAAGCACAATGCCGAGCTGACGACGCAGTTCAACCTTTGGAATTTCGCGAAGATCACGGCCATCAACAAGAATGCGTCCGCTATCGGTCTCGTAAAAGCGGGTCAGTAGATTGACGATGGTGGTTTTTCCTGCGCCGGTAGGCCCGATCAATGCTATCGTCTGGCCGGGCCTGGCATGAAGGCTTACTTCTTTGAGAACAGGCACATCAGGACGATAGGAAAACGATACCCGGTCAAAAAGAACATCCCCCCGGATTTTTTGAAGCGGCTCAACATGATGAGCATCCACTTCCGGGTTTTCATCGATAATTTCCAGGACACGCTCAGCGCCCGCCATGGCAGACTGGAGAAGGTTATAAAGGATGGCAATTTCGTTCATAGGCCTTCCGAACTGACGGGTGTAGCTGATGAACATCGCAATGACACCGACAGTTGTCATACCGGAGATTGCCATGAAACCTCCAACTCCAGCCACAATCGCATAGGCGGTGTTATGAATGGTATTCATCATCGGACCGGTCAAACCACTGAAGCTCTGTGCCCGAATGCCGGAAAGGCGAAACTCTTCATTCACCGCGTCAAACTGTTCTGTGAAGACTTTTTCCTGACCATAAGCCTTGATCACTTTCTGGACGCCGATAGTCTCTTCCATAAATCCGTAGAGGCGACCCAGGGCAGCCTGCTGGACACGAAACCTGACACGCGTTTTTGCTGCAAGCCACCGATTGCCGAGGATCGTAAACAGTGATATGGTTACAACACTGACCGCAGCCAGCCGGGGATTAATAATAAACATTGCAATTGCTACACCTACGGTACTCAATGAACCAGAGATAATCTGCGTTACGCAGTTGCTTAAGACCTGGTTGATGTTTTCAACATCAGAGGTCAGGCGACTCATCAGCTCTCCATGAATACGGCGATCAAAAAAATTGAGCGGCAGATGCAGAAGCTTGCTGAAAAGATCAGCACGCAGATCCCGCATAGTACGCTGTGCTGCGCCTGCCATGACATAACTTTGCAGCATATTGAGCAAACCGCTGCCAGCATAAACAAGGAGCATCAGCAAAAGAATTCCGGGAAGACCTGTCAGGTTGCGCGGAACAACATGCTCATCAATAACCTGCCCGAGCAGAATGGGCCCGGCAAGATCCAGGCAAACCGTACAAACAACCATCAAGGCCGTCACAATCAATGACCGTTTCTGCCGACGCAGATAAAACCAGATACGAAGAATCGTTCCCACCGTTTTTTGTGGTCGCTGCACCTCATTGCAGGATTGAGCACTTCCGAACCGGCCCATAAGAGCTGGTGCTGCTGCTGCCTGCGATTTCTCTTGAACGTTAGTTACCACTGTAAATTAACACTCCATTTTCGGTCTGTGATTCATAAATTTCCCGGTATACGTCACACGCTTCAAGCAGCTCATAATGGGTTCCCTGTGCAATAATTTCACCATTATCAAGCACAAGAATCTTGTCTGCGTTCAAAACAGAACTGATGCGTTGAGCCACGATGAACCTGGTTTGCCGATAACTGTTCCGTTCAAGTGCTTCCTGGATGAGGGACTCTGTTTGTACGTCAACAGCGCTTGTGCTGTCATCAAGAATCAGCACTGATGGTTGCAAAAGCAATGCCCGGGCAATGGCAAGACGCTGCTTTTGACCTCCTGAAAGATTTACTCCGCGTTGTCCAACAAGCGCTTCATATCCGTCAGGAATATTGCGAATGAATTCATCGGCCTGGGCATTTCTTGCGGCAGTTGTTAGTTTTTCCATTGAGGCATCAGGTTCTCCCAGACGAATATTGTTTTTAATCGAAGCACTGAAAAGGATCGACTCCTGCAGGGCAATTCCTACATGGCGGCGCAACTCTTCCTCCGGAATTTCGCGTACATCCATGCCATCCAGTGTCACACATCCCTCGGAAACATCGTAAAAACGGGGAATCAGTTGCACCAGAGTTGACTTGCCGGAACCCGTCGCGCCAAGGATAGCAACCGTCTGACCGGGCTCAGCCTCAAAGCTGATATTTTTCAAGACCATATCCTGACTGGCAGAGGAATAGTTAAAGCTCACATTATCGAACACCACCTTTCCCGATGGACGGGACGGGAACTGCTGCTTTTGAGTCGGGGTCATCAGCATTGGCTCACTATCAAGAAGTTCAAGAACCCGTCGCGCCGAAGCCTGGGCGGTCGAAATCTGTATGGTCAACGTGCTGAACATCATCAGGGTTATGACTGCCTGTCCGAGATAATTGATAAATGCTACAAGCTCACCAACACGCATTCCACCTGTTTGAACCTGCCCAGCCCCTATCCATAAAGCAGCAACGACTCCAATGTTCAAGGTCAACATCATCACGGGAGTCGTGCGGGAACTCATTCGCACAGCATCTGTCATCCGTTGAATCAACGTATTGTTCGCCGTGGCGAAACGCAGAGATTCGTGCTCGGAACGCGCAAACGCCTTGACCACCCGAACCCCGGCAAGATTCTCCTGCAGCACCGTGTTTATGCCATCCAAACCTTCCTGCACCTGGCGATAAAGAGGAAATGTCTTACGGATGATCATGCTTAGCGCGATAGTCAACGCTGGCAATATCACGATAAAAATCAGCCCGAGCCTTGGACTGATCACTGTCGCCATCACCAGACTTCCGACCATAAGAAGTGGCATACGAACCATTCCGCGCATCATCATCATAACCATCTCCTGAACCTTGTTGACGTCGCTGGTCAGACGGGTAATCAATGCTCCGGTTTCAAGATTATCCAGATTTCCAAAAGAGAGCGTTTGCACCTTGCGAAACAGGGCTGCACGCAAATCTCCACCAAGCCCATAAGCCGCCCGAACAGCAAAATATCCACAGCCTAAACCGCAAAGCCCGGAAAGCGCCATAAAGCAGAGCATCAAAAAAGCGGTTCCAAGAACCATCTGAGTATCAGATCGGGCAACACCGTAATCGATAATGCGTTGTATCATGCGAGGCTGCATCAGGTCGAGCACAACTTCGCACAACATCAAAACGGGTGCCATGACGGTAAAACGCCAATGCGGCCTCAAGAATTTGAATAATTTCAGTAAGGCTTGCATGAGAACATCTTTGATTCAAGGAAAATTCCGGCATCAATACTGCCAGCATAAAACTTGTGAATTATTTTTAAATTCGGCATCAACAAAACAACCGATCATTGCTGAAAGCAAGAATGGAACTGCCGATATCCTCAAGCAATGCTGTTGCGCCACGATAACCAGCGTAGCCTCGATCAAGCACAATTCGATCGTCAAGCGGAAATGAGAGGGCAAGAAAAGGAACGTCCAGCTCCACGGCCACTTCGCGCTCAAGGCTACTGGCCAGAATGAGTTGAACATCAGATGTTTTAATGATGTCGGTTATTTCAGCTCGATCTTCACTGAAGATGACCTCAGTATCATAGCCAGAAACAATTGATGAAAGACGGTCGGCCAGTGCCTCCTGCACATTATCAGGAGGATTATCAGTAATGATGAGCATACGAGGCAGCAAGCCGAAGCTCTTGCCAAGAAACTCCCCGATGCCGGTAACCTGGGCACTCTCACCGACCAGCACAAACTCTCTCTGAAAACCGGCCCGGTAATAGCTGTCTGCCAATCGGGCAAACTGATGGTTCAGAAGTGATTCTTCACGAGTAATAAATTCTTCGGAACGAATCTGATCAAGCTTCAGTTGCTCCGTCAGGCGACGAAGCAGGGGCACGGCAGCGCTGCCAACAGGCGCTCCTTCCAGTATAATTGAAGGGGTGCCATAACGTTGCTCAAGCAATCCGGCGGGGAGTTTTCCCCAATGTGACAGAACAAGATTGAGTGCTGCTTCAGGAATCTGTGTCCATGCGGCAATACCCTGTTCACTGCCAAGCAACAGATTTGGAACCAGACCAATACCTTCCAGTAACCGCCCCAACTCCTGAAGGTTGCCCCGCCAGAACGGATCCTGATTCGGAATAATCCCCCAGACATTCACCAGTCGGGTTTGGAACTCCCCCTTCCTCTTCCATATCCCGGGAAGCTGCTCAATCAGTGCTTTGAGGGCAAGATGATACCCATGATGGACATCGCCACTGAATCCGGGAGTATTGGCGTAAACGACCGGCCACTCCTGTTCACGACCCTCTCTGGCCATTGCCGGAATGTCGTCACCGACCATTTCGGTCGAGCAACCGGTAACAATTGCATACAGGTCACCCTGAACGACCTTGACCGTATTTTTGAGCTGTTCGCGCAAACGGGAACCTCCGCCAAAGACCACATGTTTTTCAGCGATATTGCTGGATGAAACAGGAGGACTGCTGAAAGGATCATTACCGCCGCTCAGGCGCGTTACTCCAAGATAATGCTGTACACCACAGCCGGAAGTGCTGTGGATTACCGGAATGACTCCCTCGATTGCCTCAAAAAGCTGCAATGCTCCATGCAACGCACATGAGTTACGTGATCCTTCAAGATGATTCGACATACTACTTGACCTCCTGCTTGATATGCCAGTTGTGGCTGCGACGAAACCAGGCGTCTTGATAGGGTGAATTGACCTTGGCCAAAGAGAGCCCATAAGAACTGTTTGCCAACGCGGTTTTAATACGTCTTGCCAGACGGACAACACCGCTGTAACCGACAATGGCAAGAGACTCTAATGAGACCACTGGAATGCCGAGGCGGGCAACCTGACCGAGATGGGTAGCATCACCCAGATAGAGATCGGGAGCAAGTTTGCGGAGAATTGAAATCTCTTCAAAAGCCTGGCCATCCGAGACATGAATCTGGAGTGACGGATTCCGTAAAGCCAGCTCATTGAGATGCCGGACATGCAATCTGTCGAGGTGCGTAATGGTAAGACCAGCAACTTCACCACCCAGCTCTTCGAGCAGATCAAGCACACTGAAAGCGTTGGCCGATGATAACGATATATAGGTCTTGATTCCTTTCAGAGAAAAATCACCCAGTTGCAGGGCTGTTTCTGCAGATTTGATTTCATGAAGTTCTTCAGCAGCTTCCTCATTTCCTAAAAAGGTCGCTATCGACTTCAACCAGCGACCGGTTCCCTCAACACCAACAGGTCGCAACACATTGATGAGCGGTACTCCATATTTTTTATCCAGTATTGCACCAAGATACTCGGGTGCATCAGGACTGAGCGGAATGGACGCGCGAGCGGAAACTGCCAATCTGAACTGGTCAATTGTCGAATCATCGGGGATGACGTTCAATTCGATACCAAGTTGTTTTAATAGCTCCTGTGCCTCTTTTCTATCCTGTGGATGTTCCGCCACAGCAAGAAGATTAATACGCTCATTTTTGAGCGCCGTGGCGCTATTGCCTGAGAGATACTTCAACAAGGAGTGGAGGGCCGTATCATAACCGGAAACCGCGTTCTGGGAAGAAAATCCAGTTACATAGACGGGTACTATCGGGAGTTCAAGCTCCTCATGCAGCTCTTCTACAACAGACTGAATATCATCGTTATTGATCGCAATAACCGGATTGCCGACAATGAAGACAACAGCGGGATGGTAACGACGATACAAGGCAACAACGCTCTTGCGCAACTTGCGATCAGCACCCATAATCGTATCGCGCTCATCAAGATTGGTAACAACCCAGCGGGTATTGCTTCCTGCCGCTATATGGTACAAGCCTGCAGCAGCACAACCTCGCGGACCATGAATAATGGTGACGCTGTCGCGGATCCCTGCCAGAATGCGCAACGCATAAAGCAGATCATCGTTACTGCTCTGGGCAAAGGTTCTGATGCGTTGAGCAATGTCATCTCCGGCAAACTCTGTTGATGCTGCCGAAACCAGACCAAGCCATGCACCAAGGGTATCAAGACGTTTTTCGCGGCTTCGCGGCGCTTTTGCGCGTAATGGACTCATAATAACTTTATACCTTTCAATCTGTTACATCATCGATTATATAGAGGCCATTTCATGCACCACACCAGTTTCAACCTCAAATATCCTGTCACCCCACTCCCTTGCCCACTTTTTCAGCTCAGGCGAATTGAGTGGTTTTGGAATAACAGAATCTTCATTTTCGTCGATATATTTAGCCAGCTTCCGGTATACCTGTGCCTGTTCGGATTGAGGCACTGACTCTATGACCGTTTTACCATACAATTCACTCTGTGCTACAACCAGTGAACGTGGCACATAACCGATAACCTGGGTCCCGGTTTTTGCGGCAAAATCGTCAATGAGCGCCGGCGCATAAGCAGCAAGAATACTATTGGCAATAACTCCGCCGAGACGCGCTCCACCAGACGGCGCATATTTGTTGACTGCCTTGAATAAATTGTTGGCAGCAAAAATCGCCATAAAATCTGAAGAGGTTACCACGAAAGCACGATCAGCAAGGCCGTCGCGAATAGGTACCGCAAAGCCGCCGCAGACAACATCACCAAGAACATCGTAAAGCACAAAGTCAGGCTTAAACTCTTCAAAAATTTTCAGTTCCTGAAGCAGTTCTACTGCGGCATTGATTCCTCTGCCTGCGCAACCAACACCCGGCACCGGTCCGCCTGCCTCAATGCAGAGAACACCGCCAAAACCTACCGCCGAAATATCCTCAATGCGAACCTTACTCTGTTCACGCAATGTATCAAGCACCGTCGGGAGATCATTACCCCCTCGAAGAATAGTTGTTGAGTCACTTTTTGGATCGCAGCCAATCTGGATCACCCGGTAGCCCGACTCAGCAAGAGCTGCGCTGATATTGGACGTTGTTGTCGACTTCCCTATTCCCCCTTTGCCGTAGATGGCAATATGTTTTCCTATTTTTTCACTCATTTAAATGATCCTTGTTATAACTACTTGACAAATTATCTGATACGCTTTGACGTTTCAACCAATGCTGTCGAACCTCTCATCATCGGATTACAACTTGTAATCCCTGTGCATATTCAGGTCATCTTACTCTTGAAAACGGGTAAACTCTCGTCCTCGATCCTGTAAATATCATGAATAATGGATACACCTGAGGAGGAGGTATCGTAGATGTCATCTCCCTGCATAAAACTTATCTCATCGGCAGAGCATTGCATACATTCAATTCCAGTTTGCTGTACCATATTTCTTTAAGTTGCTCACCGCTCTCAGCTCTCTGATGTTTAGTTGCAATAAAAAAGCCGACTCTCTGACAGCAAGAATCGGCTCTTTTATAAACTTGTTTGTATCATCAAGTTTTACATAGAGAAAATAATTTCAAGGTCAGAATGCGCTGAAAAGCACTCACAACAACTTTTTGAAATAATACTCGACTTCATAAATATCCTCTTGATTTCAACATTAACCGTTAACCGAAAACCATTTGCTATAATGATTAGACCTTAACGTAAGCAATAAATCGAATCCGGTAAATCCCGTTTAAACGGCATATCATCTACCGCAAACCGGTTAACTTGAAAATGCTGCACCGTCAAGCCACCTCTTCCAACAGTATGCCCGCCTGGTGAAGGCGCCAATAGTGCCCATGCCGGCCAAGCAACTCACTGTGGGAGCCACTTTCGACAATCCTTCCCTGCTCCAGCACGCAAATGGTATCCATCTGCTGCACCGTCGATAAACGATGAGCAATAACCAAAAGGGTGCGGCCAGCCGACACCCGATGGATGGCTTCCTGAAGTACCTCTTCAGTCCTGGAATCGAGGCTTGCTGTTGCTTCGTCAAGAATCAGTATCCTCGGATCAAATATCAGGACACGGGCAAAAGAGAGCAGTTGCCGCTCGCCAGCAGAAAGAGTACTGGCTCGCTCAGACAAAACCGTTTCATACCCATGAAGTTGTCGCAGAATAAACGGCTCAGCACCAACCAAACGGCAAGCTTCCTTGACCCGTTCCACCGGAATATCGGTCTGGAAAAAGCGGATGTTGTCAATAATGGTACCGGAAAAGAGAGTCACATCCTGCTGAACAATACCGACTGAACGCCGGAGCACATCCAACGGCCAATCACGAATATCCTTGCCATCAATAATCAATGCGCCAGCGGTGACATCATAAAACCTGGTAACCAGATTCATGATAGAAGTTTTACCCGCTCCGGTAGCCCCGACAAAACCAATACGCTCTCCGGGCTGAATCGTCAGGTGAATATCGTGTAAAACAGTATGGCCAAAGCGATAAGCCAGAGAAACACCATCAAGGATAATCAAGCCCTCCACCTCCGGCGCTGTCGCATCGGCGACCTCCTGAATATCAGGAACCTCCTGAAGCGTGCGACTGATGCGATCCGAAGCGACAATCGAAGACTGGAGCGTGTTCATCTGCTGGGAAATAGTGTTAATCGGCTGAAAGAAGCGCCGTATATACCCCACAAAGGCATATAAAACACCAAACGAGATGCTGCCCTCCATCACCCCATTTCCACCAAACCAGATGAGCGCTGCAATCGAAAGGTCACCCAACAGCTCTGTAATATTAAAAAAGAGCAGAAACCAGCGATTTTCCCGAATGGTCCATTCAAGCAGGGCTTTATTGCGCTCATCCAGACGCCGGCGCTGCTTTTCCTCCTGATGAAAAATCTGAACAATGGCCATGCCGCTCAGATTCTCGGCCAAAAATCCTATGAGTACCCCAAGCCGGTGACGGACTTCGGTGTTGATTGCCCGGATTTTACTTTGAAAAAAGATGGCTAAAAAAACAACCGGCGGAACAAGAAGAAAACAATAGAGCGCTATCTTCACGTTCAAATGCAACATGAAAAACATGATCAGCACAAGAGAAAAAGTCCCTCGAAGCGTATTTGCAAGAAACTGGGTAAAAAAGTTATTAAGCGCTTCGGTATCACTGACCACATTCGTGATGATTCGACCAGGACTGTTTTGGTCGAAGTAACGCAGGGCAAGGCGCTGAATATGTTTGAACAGATCAATTCGAATCGATCGCACAATCGACAGACCAATTTGTTGCAACACGATGTCCTGATAATAGGTCAGACCAAAAGCAAGCAACACCAGCCCAAGGTAGCTCAACGCCATGAGCACAATCGCGCCCGAATCAGGGCGGGAGACGGTCACATAACGATCAATAGCCTCCTTTACCAGCCACGGTTGCACCAGATCAATCAGCACCACGGCCACCACCAGGGAACAGACAAGAGCCAAGCGCTTTCGATGCGATTTGATATAGGGAAACAGGGTTGCAAAAGCGCCCCTCATTTGTGATTGTTTGCTCATAACACCTCCTCCAGTCTTCCTGCTTCCAGCACGTCCATCTCAACATCAAGATCCGGCTGCGAAACATCTCGTTGTCTATCTGAATCATTCTCTTGCGCAATACCAGCCTGCATGTACCACAATCCGGCATAGTGCCCTCCTATGGCGAGCAGTTCAGTGTGGCTGCCTCGCTCAACAATGCGGCCATCATCAAACACCACGATTTCATCTGCATGTTGGACTGCACTCAACCGGTGAGAAATGATGATGGTAGCCTTCAGCGCCCGCTCTACCGAGCCAGGAAATAATCGCACCAGGTCCAGAAGATTACGCAGAATACGACGTTCAGTACTGGTATCGACCGCACTCAAAGAGTCGTCCATAATCTGGAACGGCGCATCCTTGTAGATCATGCGGGCAATTGCGATGCGCTGTTTCTGTCCGCCAGAGAGGCGAACACCCCGTTCGCCAATCTCCGTATCGTATTTCTCGGGAAAACTGATGATATTTTGATGCACAGCCGTAATTTCTGCACAACGTTCAGCACGTTTCCGATCAGGATATTCATCAGAAAAACCAATGTTCTCCAGCACTGTCGTAGAAAAAAGGAACCCGTCCTGAGGCACGTAGGCTATCGCGTCCCTCAGACGCGCAAGCGGGTAACGCAGAATATCCTCCCCGTCTATAAAAACAGTTCCATCAGGAGGATCGTACAACCGCAGGAGAAGATCGGCAAGGGTGGACTTTCCACTTCCCATTGCTCCGATGATGCCAAGGGTTTGCCCCGGCCCGACAGAAAATGATATGCTGTGCAGCACATCCCTCTCGCTGCCTGGATAGCGAAAGGTGAGCCCCTTCACCTCAAGCACTCCCTGCAGTGGACGATCAACAAGCGGCGCTGTTCTGTCGAGCACTTCCGGAACAACACGCAGGAGTTCATCTATCCTGTTTAATGAGGCAATTGAGCGTTGAACAATGTTGAGGACATTACCCAATTGTTCCAGTGGCTGACGCAACAACGCAACATAAAGGGTGAACGCCACAAAATCTCCAAGCGAAATGACCTTCGCTGTCAGCAAAAAGCCTCCGTATCCGAGCACAAAAATAAACCCGAGATTGACCATCAGCGGAACCAGGGCTCCAAACAATGAAGAGAGACGGACAAAACGCATCTTCTCTTCAACAATGTTGTCAACCCTGTTTTCAAAACGACTAATAACAATATGCTCTGTGCCAAAGGCTTTTACGGCACGAATACCTCCGATAACCTCCTCTGTAGTCTGAGCCATAGCACCAAGCGCTTCCTGGGAACGTTGGGACTGAAGCCTGATTTGAGGACCAAGCCACTTGACAAGCAGTGGAATAAGCAGAAGCGGCCCCAGCCCGGCAAGCGTCAACCGCCAATCGACATGCACGGCCATAAGCCAGGCGGCTGCGAGCAGCATGGCCAGACCGCTTACTGCCTGATTAATCCCCTGAGAAACGAGTTCACGCACGACCTCCACATCGCTCAAGGCATGGGAAATCATATCACCCACACTGTGCCGATGATAATAGGATGGTGAGAGTGTGCCCCATTTTTCAAAGAGCTGCTTGCGCAAATTATAAGTCAGTTCACGCCCCTTGTGATGGACGAGAATGCGCCCTCCCCAGCCTGTTGCAACGCGCACCATGCCGATCAAAATAATCAAACCCGCGAAGTAGACCATTTTTGCACGATCAAGCGTCCCATCGCGCAAGCCGTCCGTGACAATGCCGAGTAAACGTGGAATCTGGGCTGCCAATAAACTGGCAGCGGCAACCATGCTGATACCCGCAAAGTAGACAAACCAGTGCTTTCTGACATGTAAACCGACAATCCGTAATCCTCTCATGATAGGTTGGTTTAGAGGATTACTTGGGGAGGAACTGCTCATCAATAATCTGTTGAGCCGTCACCCTGGAGTTCGGGCTGATATCGCCCAGATCTTTCAGAATGGTAATCGCATGTTCAGTACCAACAAAGTCGATTCGTCCACTCGTGTCCCAATTCGGGATCTCCTTTGCATAGACTTTTCTATAAGTCACTTCATCCTGCTGCAACTCTTTTACAGCGAATGAAATCGCCTCATCAGGATGGGCTTTGAGATACTCTACCGTTTTGCGATAAGCTGCCAGAAATCCTCTGACTGCATCAGGTTTTTCCTGGATAAAGCTCTTTGTTGCAAAGATGAATGTGTGCTGATAATGACCGAAGTAATCTGCCGCATGCTCCAGCACCTTGCCGAATCCTTCCAATTCTGCCTTGACCCCTACCAGTTCCGATGTAATGACCGCTTCAACCTTACCTGCCTGCAATGCAGCCAAGGCATTTGCACTGGTACCGGCATTCACATACTGAAAATCGGAAGGTTTAAATCCTTTGGCTTTCGCGATAACATTAAATGCCTGGATAGTGCCCTGGCCTGGAGCACCAGGGCTGACCGCTTTGCCTTTCAACTCAGCAAAACTCTTGTATTGAGGTTTTGATACCAAAACAAAATGCTGACCTGCAGATGGTGGAGAAGCAATAATGGTAATAGGCACTCCAGCAACGGCTCCCACAATCACAGGTGACCCCATGCCTCCCATATCCGCCTCACCGGCAGCAGCAGCGGTCACAGCCTCAACACCACCGGTAATGGTTACAACCTTAACCTCAATTCCCTGTTCAGCGAAATAACCCTTTTTGATACCAAAAGCTATGGGGAGATTTCCCGCACTCGTGGCATACCTGACAAGGGTTTTTTGCGCTTCACCCGTCACGGCTGGTTGTTCGTTTTTTCCGGTGCAGCCTGCAGCAAGCACAACAAGAGATATAAGTGGAATGAATTTTGTAATACCAAGTTTTTGCATAACAATTAACCTATTTATTTATAATATTTTAACACACTTAATGCGCAACAGCTTCGCCGCGCCATCTATCGAAATGACGACCAAGCCGATCAAGCGTAAAATCAAGCGTAATGCCAGTGACTGCGACAACCAAAACACCGGCAAAAACCTTGTCCGTCTGAAATGTTGAACCGGCATACTGAATCATGTAGCCGATACCTGCCGCTCCACCGAAAACCTCGGCCACAATAACACCAAGGAGTCCACGTCCTGCAGCCAAGCGTAAACCGGTTATCAAAAACGGCAAGGAGGTCGGTAGCGCTATACTTCTAAATACTTGCCAGCGGGTTGCGCCATAAGCGCGAGCGACATGAATCAGGTCATTGTCAATGGTAGTCATGGCAACCTGAAGATTGACGATCAGGGGAAAAATGGCGCTCAAAAGAACAATCACAATCTTGGAGGTGATGCCAAGTCCAAACCAGATAATGAACAGTGGCATGAGCGCAATACGTGGTGTTGCCTGCATGGCGGCAATAAACGGACCAAAAGCTGCTCGAATCAGTTTAAACCACCCCAGCATAATCCCTATGGGAAAACCAACAAGAATTGCCGCACCATATCCAAAAGCAAACTCCTTTGCGCTTATTGTAAGATTTTGAAATAATGAGCCGTCCTCAATGATTGTAATCAAAGCAAGAACTACCCGTGAAGGAGCGCTGATAAAAATCGGATTAACAAGCTTGAATTGAAACAGAAGCTCCCAACCAACCAGAAACAGCACTATAACACTCGCCCCCAGCAACAGACCGGTAATTTTCTCTTTTTTTGCAGCGTTAGATTTTGGAAAAACCGTCACTTTTCTCATATACCGCCTCCAATATTTGCATTCCCTTCAATAACTCTCCAAATCTCGTTCATCAGTCCCCTGAACTCTTCAGAATCTTTGATGAGGCTTTTACGTGGTCTCCGGATAGGAATACGGATATCGGCAAGCACATAAGCCGGACGAGATGAAAAAATGATGACCCGGTCGGAAAGAAGCACCGCTTCGTCAATTTGATGCGTAACCATCAAGACCGTCTTGCCAACCTTTTCGCACAGTTCGAGGAGTTCGTTCTGCATTAATTCACGAGTAATGGCATCGAGGGCGGCAAACGGCTCATCCAGCAGCAACACCTCAGGGTCGCAGGCCAGGGCACGCGCCAGATTCACTCGCTGCTGCATGCCTCCAGATAATTGATGCGGATAATGATCCTCAAAGCCGTTAAGACGTATCAGATTAACGTAGTAACTGGCTTTTTCTCTCGCATCGGCCTGCTTCATACCACTCAATTCCAGTCCATAGGTGATATTGCGTCCAACCTTCCGCCAGGGCAGCAGTGATGCTTTTTGAAACACCACCGCCCTGTCCATTCCGGGTCCAGTGACAATTCGACCATTGACTTTAATTTCACCATGCTGATGTTTGACCAAACCAGCAATAGCGTTGAGAAATGTCGATTTACCGCAACCGGACAACCCGACAATCGTCACAAATTCCCCTTCGCGAATATCAAGCGTCACCTTGTCGACAGCCACCATAGTATGGCCACTCTGCTTGTCGAGATAGCCTACCACAAGATTCTTGACAGAGAGCTTCACCGGACGGTTATCCAGAAATTGTACCGGTTGCGGAGCATCTTTGTGAACGTTGGCAACACTCTCCAACTCTCCAATTGCCTGAGATGCAACTGTTGACGGTACCACCCCATGAAGAGTGTTGCTTTCAGGGTTTGCTACTGCAATGCCATTTTTCATAACTGACTCACAACAATCTTCTGGAGTTTGCCATTTCCTTTGCTTCGGTCAAGATATTCGAGTTCAGTTGTCTTGATTCGGTATATTGCAGCACTCTCCAAATCACCTTTGGCGATCCGTTCCCTGAAACGGGGACTTTTTGCTCCAAGGCGTTCAACAGCTTTCTCATAATCAGTTGAACCGGCAGTAACCTGCTCCGCATTACCAATCAAAAGAAGGCTTTTCCAGCTCTCCGGAGCCTGGTTTTCATGCTCAAAGAAAAACGATACCCGCCTGTTTTTCTCTATCTCCTCTACTTTCGCACTCTCTTTGCTTGTAGAAAAAAAGAGATCCTCTCCATCTGGCGCATAACTGCCTATAGTTCTCGATATCGGACTCAAATCGCTTCGCACATAGGTAAGCTGTGCGTGTTTCGCATCCAGAATGTATTGTAGTATTTCTGACTGGCTCATTGTTTTTTCTCCGTACTCTATAACATGATTATTTGCAAATTTTCTCATAAAAAAAGCCGATTCTCTGACAGCAAGAATCGACTTCCTTATAAACGTTTTTTTTCAATAACGTACTTTACATAAGGACGAAAATCTCAATATCTTCATCTGTCACATTCCAATGAAAGCGACAACAAGAAGTTGATAAAGCAAGGAAAGTCATAACCAAAAAATTTAATTATTGACTGATAAAAAAAAACAGGGAATGCTATTGTCCTTTTATCATTACGACAATATCTGCAATAAAAAGAACTTACAAAATCCCCTCAACAGGGGATATTGCATACCGTAAATAGATTAATCCAGAGATGGGAATTTCCACTGAGAAAGCCTCTCTCCTTCAAATTCCCCATATTTGATCTGGAAAACCTGGGCGTGATGAGGTGCTGACGCCGGGCCGCTATAGAGTTGAAGCGTCGTGAAGCCGTAGCGCCGAAAAATCTCGGTTCCTTTATCAAGCAACTCCCAATGCCAAGCCGCTTCCGGGCTGCGATATCCATAGAGAGGAGTCCCTTTTTCAGGACGAAATGCACTGAAATGGCAGATAATTCCTTTTGACGCCAGATACTCTATTCCTTCGAGCGTTGAATCCAGCGGAGCTAAACCACCGACAACATTGGTATGAACATTGCCTTTGCCAAAAACATCCACCGCATACTCAAGGGAATCTACCCAATGCTGCCAGCCACCATTGCGTTTTTCTTTACCAGGGCAGATAGCCGCAAAGAGATTCCGGTCCCAAACCTCAAGATTGTGAGATATATTGTCAAAACCAGCCTCCTTGTATTTATGAAGCACGGAAAATTCCGAAGGTGCGCCGATAATACCAACACCGTAAAAAGAGTCATAACGCTCCCTGATAGCATCAGCAACATCAAGATAGTACTCCTGCTCACGGCGTTCCGGCACAAAACCACCGGTAATCCGAAAATGGTTTCCTACTCCGGCCTGACGGGCCAGATGATATGCTTCGGCAACCTGTTTGGGTGATTTGATGAGCACCTTGTTAAGCGCCCCATCTTTTGCTCGCTCATTTATGGAGCAGAAAAGGCAGTCTTCACCTTTATCTTTCAATGAGCACTCGTTGCTGTAGGCCACACTGATACCACCCTCCTGACTGACATTGGCAACATGGCGAAATTTTTCACCATCATTGAGCAACTCCCTTGTAATCGGATGGGCCTTGTGAAAGGAGATTTCTCCAATGCGGGTCTGTTCATCATATAATACCGGCCTGCCATCTTCAACCACCAGCGCATAAGGTGTAAATCGGTTAAAACCACCCCGGGCTGTAACCCCGTGAGGTAGCGAAATTCCAGTCAACCCTCTCTGGCGATTATAGGCCGACGATTGTTCATAATCATCCTGAAACGGCCTGATTTCATCGGGGTTATACTTGATGCCTTTTTCGGCAAGCAGAAGCCCGAGTTTCGCTTCATTGATAAGCGTCTGTTTTGCTACTTCCTTATCATAAGTCGCAACATGCAAACTTATCGTTTGTTCAAGTTCTGCAATAGCCATAATGCATTATCTCTTGGTGAAGTATTGAAAAATTGGTTAATCCAGTGACGGAAATTTCCATGGAACGAGTTTATCGCCTTCAAATTCTCCGGCTTTAATCTGGAAGAACTGTGCACTGTGTGGTCCCGATGCGTTTCCGCTATACATCTGAAGAGTGGTAAAACCATAACGGCGGAAAATATCGGTTGCTTTGTCGAGCAACTCCCAATGCCATGCAGCATCAGGACTCCGATAGCCCTCCAGAGGCGTTCCCTTTTCCGGACGGAATGCACTGAAATGGCAAACAACTCCTTTTGATGCGAGATACTCGATACCCTCCAAGGTGGACTCCAGTGGTTCAAGGCCAGCAACTATCGCCGAATGGACATTTCCCTTGCCAAACAGTTCCACCGAATACTCAAGGGCATCAACCCAATGCTGCCAGCCGCCATTTCGCTTTTCTTTGCCGGGACACATGGCTGCAAAAATATTCTTGTCCCAGACCTCAATATTGGTCGAGATATTTGCAAATCCGGCCTCTTTGTATTTTGAAAGCACAGAAAGATCAGCAGGGGCACCGACAACAGCACAACCATAAAACGAACTGTACCTCTCTTTTATGGCATCAGCCACATCAAGGTAGTATTCAAGCTCACGGCGTTCCGGCACAAACCCGCCAGTAATACGAAAATGGTTTGCCGCTCCAGCCTTGCGAGCAATATCATAGGCCTCAGCAACCTGCCTGGGCGATTTTAACAGCACCTTGTTCAGAACGCCATCTTTGGCACGCTCATTAAATGCGCAATAGAGGCAATCCTCTCCTAAATCCTTCAATGAACACTCATTGCTGTACATGACATGAAGACCACCCTGCGCAGTGACATTGGTTATGTCGCGGACTTTTTCACCGGTGCTCAACAATTGCTCGGATACCGGATTACCCTTGTTAAACGTGATTTCTCCAATAAACTCGCCATCATCATAAAGAACCGGCCTCCCATCTTCAACAACCAGTGAATAGGGAGTCCAACGAGCAAAATGCCCCCTTGTACTGTAACCATGCGGCAAAGAAAAACCAGTTATTCCGCTTCCGCGATTAAATCCTGACTTCAGCTCTATCGGATCCAAATAAGGCTTTATCTCTTCAGCATTGTATAAAATCCCCTTTTCCGTAATATCCAAGCTCAATTTTGCTTCATCAAGAAGAAGCTGCCTTACCTCATCCTTTCGAAAGGGCACAACAGTTATACAATTATTGATCTCTTGCTCTACAACAGCCATGATATTTGTTTTATTTGTTCAAAAATAAAAAGCCGACTATCTGGACAATCAGAATCGGCTTCCTTATACTTCTACCTCTATGATTAAAGTACTATGCTGGAGCAAAAACCTTGATGTTCGAATGCGCTTTTCTGCGACAACAACAAGCATGGATAATTGACATAACCAAGAAGTCTATTCTCTGTAAAAAAAAGTCCTCCTGAATTTTTTATTAACCAAAAAAATTTCAAGAAAACATATTGACCATTATTTCATGGAAGTAAAATCAGCAATAAAAATCACATTGTAAATCCCGTTAAAATGGCATATTGTATACCATAAAAAAGCTATCTCACCAATAGCACAAAGCCGATACCTCAAAAGCCTGCGCTATATCCAAAAGCATTGCTTCAAAATATGTTCGACGGTATTTTTTTTGTAAGCTCATGGTAAGGGCTGCGTTTAAGCCCCGGATAAGAGAGCCAGGCAACATCTGGATGCGACTCAAGATATTTGTCAATACACTGGGCGCTTTCGACCTGGCGGGCTATCCAACAACTTTTACTCTCATAAAATACCGCAGGCGCGGTATTTTATTCCATAACAAGAAGAGAACTTTTTTGATCAGGCCTTCTTGACAAATTCAGACTTCAACTGCATCGCTCCAAAACCCTCGATCTTGCAATCAATGTCATGGTCGCCATCAACAAGGCGAATATTGCGCACCTTCGTGCCGCCCTTGAGCGCCGAAGACGACCCCTTGACCTTGAGATCCTTGATTACCGTCACCGAATCACCATCCTGCAAAAGGGTGCCATTCGCATCTTTCCAGACACGGACTTTACCTGATACGGGAACCGGCGAGCTGCTCCATTCATGAGCGCACTCAGGGCAGGTCAAAAGAGCCCCAACTTCGTAGGTGTATTCCGAGTTACATTTTGGACAGTTTGGTAAATCACTCATAGTGTTCCTTGTTCAAGATTTTCCAGCAAAAACTTTTGCGACATGATACTATTTTTTGCTGGTAAAGCTTTGAAAACCTTTGACGGTGTTTGAGATATTCATGCTATTGAACAGGGGTCACTGGCTCAGAGAGCTTTCTTTCCCGTTTGATGATTTACTTCATATACTACCGAGGAGAGTCGGCGGAATAATCATGCAGGCAAATCACTTCTCTGGCGGCCCTGATTGAGACTTCTCAAGCAACTGAGGAACAAATCGCTCTGAAAAGCCCGCGACAAAAGACCAAAACAGGAGCTTCGCCAATTCCTGACCCGATGCTGGAAGAGTTGTCTGGAGAAACTTGAGAACATCCTCATCCGTTGGCATAGGCCCTTTGAATTCAAGAATCAAGAAATGGGGAAACAGCGGCCCCTTGATGATTTCACTCAAAAAACCAATGTACAGAACCAAGGAAAAGATTCCACCATAGATGGGAATGAGCAAAATCTGAAACCACGATCTCGCCAGCAACTCAAGCTCCTCGTCTCCCAGTTTCTTCAATCGTTGCTGAATACTCACAAACCCTCCAATCAGACCACAGCCGAAGCAGAGCCACGAAATCATCAGCTTTTCGCCATAGAACAGCGTCGCACCGAAGATCGCACCTACAAGCATAAGCGCAATGAATGTCATCACTATCAGGCGCTCAGTAATGCTCTGAATTTTTTCTGTGCGGCTCAAGCTGCCCATACGTCACTCCTTTCGTACTGCAAAATGATGAAATTGATCCGCCTCACCTGCGGATTTTTGAATTTCTGTTTCTTGTACCGGTTGGCCTGAAAACACCAACCGCAGCCTCTCCTGCAGAAGAGCAGCAAGCTTAATGTACGCAAGAATTTTGACTGCCGGAAGTGTCGGCGATGTATTGCTGCGCGAATTCCGTTTCTTGCCACTCTCCCACTTTTCATAGTATGGTTACCCGGGATCAACACCCGCCCGCAGTTTCGCATTGCATCTCTCTTTATTCTTGTTATACTCCAAAAACATATTCCTCCAATCGCAACCACTACCCCATGCTGAACAAACCGTTTCGAATTGTTATCCTCTTTTTGGGGCTTTTGGTCGCCTCGCTTCCCTTGAGGGCTTCTGCCGCGCCAGCACTCGATCCCGAAAACACGATCTATCTCGACCTTGCCTCAGGGCGAGTAGTCATCCAGATGCTTCCAACGCTTGCCCCCCACCATGTGTTACGCATCAAAGAGTTGACCCGCAAAGGTTTTTATGACGGGCTCACCTTCCACCGTGTGATACCGGGCTTTATGGCCCAGACTGGTGATCCGCTTGGCGACGGTTCCGGTGGTTCCGGCCAACAGCTTCAATCTGAATTTTCGCGTGAGCCGCACGTCCGGGGCACCATCTCAATGGCACGTTCCTCTGATCCCAACAGTGGCGACAGCCAGTTTTTTATCTGCTTCGCACCTGCGCCATTTCTCGATGGGCAATACACCGTTTGGGGGCGTGTCGTCTCCGGAATGGAATTTGTCGACAAAATCAAGGCTGGTTCACAGTACAACAATGGCGCCGTTTCCAATCCCACCAAAATAGTGCAGATGAGGGTCGCCAAGGATGTAAAACCGTAACTCCATGCCCCGTAACTTCTCGTGCTGTAGTGACCCGCCTCAGTATTTTATGAGATATTGCGACTTGGGATCACGCAGAATGGTAAACCACGACCCGTAGGTTGGGTTTGGCAACATAAACCACTTCAAGCCCCAGTTATTTTTGTTTTCACTGACCAGGCGATCACGCTCCTGGGGAGTGATATTTGATTTCACATCCGCCAGAAAATCGCCAAGGTCGTCGCCGAACAACATCACGATCCTGTATTTTTTCGAGATGTATTCCCTCCTGCTCTTCTTCTCGGAAGTCCAGCCCTCCTCCTCGCCAAGTAACAAAATGTCTTCAGGCAGAACACCCGCCACACCGACTTTCGCAAGATTTTCTATCGTACCGGCCTCCTGCGAATATCCCGCTCCCGGAGTCTCCCCTTTCCTGCTCTCCCTGTTCGAGATAAAGATGACCCTGACATTTTTGTCTCTCATCGCTTTGATGCACTCGACCGCCCCGGGAACAGCCGAAGCCTCTTTCCTGGCGACCCACTCATTCCATGTCGCCGCGTTCCATTCGCCATTTTCAAGAACCACTTTTCCCATATACGGGGAGTTATCAAGCACCGTTTCGTCGATGTCCATGACAATGGCTGGCGGCAATGAGAAATAGTTACCAACCTGTTCTTTGGCTGCCGTCCATTTGCGATCGCGAAGAGCGGCATTGATGTTCCTCAACGCCGTATTGTAAGCCTGTGTCGTGTTGGCCTTGTATTCCGCCGACGTTTGCATCCAGAGGAGGCTGTTGAAATTGTTATTGTCAGCCAATGCACTCCCGGCAGAGAGCAGTAAGAACACACCAGCAAAAATGGAGCGGTAAAAATTGTTCATGGCAAGCACCTCCAAAGGATGGGGTTGGTTTGAAGAGGAAGAAGCTGGGACAACTACGGAAGTTATCAAAAAAACACTTGAGAAGCCATAGCGGCACCGTTCTTTTGCTTTGCAGGAGCATTGTGTATACGTTTCTAAATTTTTGCTTTTTCAGAAAACAAGTATGTATATTGAAAATAAAGTATTCAATCTGCATACTTACCACAATGAACTATCTCAAGCGATTGATCACAACCGAGGTCGAGGAGGGGCTGAAACACTCCCCCGTCACTGCGATAATCGGGCCACGGCAATGCGGAAAATCAACCCTGACACGCCATCTTCTCACCTACGATCGTCCGTTTCTCTACCTCGATCTTGAAAAACCCTCCGACCTGCGAAAACTCGAAGAGCCAGAATGGTTTTTTATTTCACAGAAGGAGAAGCTGATCTGCATTGATGAAGTGCAGCGAAAACCCGATCTCTTTCCCCTTATCCGCAGCTTGGTGGATGAGTGGGGTGCGACTGGCCATTTTCTTGTGCTCGGTTCAGCCTCCCGTGATCTTCTGAGGCAGAGTTCGGAATCACTTGCCGGACGCATTACCTACAAGCAGTTGACCCCTTTTTTATGGGAGGAGGTAAAGGAGCACCTCTCTTATGAACACTATCTCACGGCTGGCGGCTTTCCGCGAAGCCTGCTGCAAAAGATACCGGAGGTCTCATATCAATGGCGAGAAGATTTTATTGCGACCTTCCTTGAGCGCGATCTGCTGCAATGGAGTGGATTTTCACCACAAACCATGCGACGGTTGTGGCTGATGCTGGCTCATACTAACGGTCAACTGGTGAACCTCTCAACAATCGGTGGATCTCTCGGAATCAGCCACACCAGCGTGCGCAACTATCTTGACTTGCTGCAGGATACCTTTATGGTGCACATCCTGCCGCCGTTTATCTCCAATACCGGCAAGCGTCTGGTCAAAACGCCCAAAGTCTATATTACTGACACCGGTATCATTGCTGCGCTGCTTGGATTGAGCGATTTTAACCAGCTTGCCGGCCATCCAGTTTTCGGCTCATTATGGGAGAGTATGGTAATTGCCAATCTCAAAGGGCTCTTTCCGCGTGCAGAGCTCTCATTTTACAGAACCTCCAATGGAACCGAGATCGACATCCTGCTCCAGCTTTCAGGAAAGCTTATTGCCATTGAGTGCAAGGCATCCGTAGCACCTGCGCTTTCGAGAGGGAGTTATTTTGCGATAGAGGATATTGCTCCCCTGCATACCTTTGTTGTGGCTCCGGTAGCGCAAAGCTACCCTCTCAAACCAGGAATTTCCGTTGTGACGCTCTCAGATCTTGTAGCAGGAATACGGGAAATAGTTGCAAAGAATTGAGAACTCCCGTGTTTGAAGAGATGCTCATCCCACCTCAGCATAGACCCCTGCATCACGCTCGGGATAGGATTCATAGACATGCTCAAAGAGCGCGGAGCACTTCTGGCGGTAGAGCTCCGGTGTGTAGGCGCGGGGAAGACCAAGGTCGAGGGTATCTTCGATTTCGAGCTTCATTTTTGAACGTGCAGCAGTATTCTTGCGCCAGTCGAGTACCAGCAACCCCTTGAGCTTGATAAGCAAATCATGAGCAACCCTCTTCACCTGATCGCGCTCCCAGGTGCTGAGTTCCGGGGCCGGACGGGTAAGGATGTCGAGAATGACCAACTCCTCCTCGCTCATATTCTCCCGCACATGGCGCTGCTCTTCGTCGTTCAATACTGGTGATTCTGCCCGATGATCTTCACCAGCTCCGCCTTGTGCTCAGAAAAAAGGGTAAAATTCTCCACCAGGTCGAGCAATCGCGAACGATCGCACGTCCCGCGCAGCACCACCTCCCCCTTCGTCTCCCGCTGCAACGTGCCGGTCACGCCAAAACTCTCCTCCATAGCCGACACCGTCTGCCAGCCAAGCTCTGCGAACAACCCGATGGCGGGCTGCTCAACAAGCTGGTCTTCTGTGTATGCAACAAATTGTTTCAAGTGGCGCATCTGCGCATTGAATATTTTCAAGTTCCATATCCGCTACTCCTCATTTGGCTCGCTCAAGCCGTCAGGGTTTTTCAACGACTTCTTTTCTTTAGATGCCAGACGGCGTTCAACCTTCTTCACGTCCTCTGCAGGTAGCAGTGTTTCCGGCCGGATACCTCGTTCAAGCAGGGTTTTCCGCACTGCTTTGTTATTGGTGATGTGTTCGTTGGAAATACTCCCTTCACTTTTCATTCTATGTTCACGTGCATTGAAAATGGTAATTTCAGTAGCGAAATCTTTGGCTTTCAGAATGATGGTTGGTGCAAAGTCAGCCAGCGGCCGTTTATCCGGTACATTCCACTCGGCCTTCATTGCCTGTGTGCTTTTACCAAAAAGTGCCTGATCGCCCTTGCTCCGAATGAGAGCAAAATTCTCCGTACTTCCTGTCTGCTCATAGATTACACCCGACAGCTCCTTTTCCGTTGCGCTAAGTTTTTTTCGCGCCGAGACTCTTTCAGCTTCCAGCAAGTGCTGCTCAATGATTTCTGCGCGGCGGGTCTGAATGGCAAAATAGGTCTGGGCAAAGGCAATTTCCTGCTTCTTCGGGTCACCATTCTGAGCAATGAGATAGCAGGCATAACGGGTCAGCATGATATCATCCACCTCGCGCTGGCTTCCAGAACCGAGATCAACCATTTTCCCGACATCGGCAAAATGGTCGGCTGTCTTGTGGCCAGAGATTTCGCAAGCAGTTTTAGCCTTGGAGACGACGTTCAGAAAGTTGTCCCACTTGCTATAGCCAAGCAAATACTGTAGATCTCGGGCCAACCAATATTCTACCCCTCCTTCGACCTTCTGGGCATGCGCCTCAAACGTTGTCGTAAGTGTCTGGATCAGTTCAGTTTTCATTGCTTCAAGAATTTGAGATGTTACCGGCAATCGTTATTAAATCTTCACTCAGTAGACCTCACCATCGGCAGTTGTAAAGAAATCCTTTACAACTGAAAAGCACCAATATTTGCACTCCTGACGAACTGTTAAGCATTGCTGAACAGTTGCCTGGTACCTTCGGATTGAACCTGTATAGAATTCCTTACACGTTGCCCCCTCATCCAATTCACCTTCGGCGTATATGTTTTTCAAGTGCATGGTGATATTCTGGGACTGCACCAAAAACAAATCTGCTATCTGCTGCCTGAAGAGTCCACCTCACTTCAGCCATTTCGACATCCTCTCTTTCACTTGCGTCTGTGAGATCGTTTCTCCTGCATCCGCCAGCTCGATTCCCCTTTCAACTTTCGCTAAAAAAAGAAGGCGCTTCGCTTCGTAGCCTCCGAAAATGTGGTATTGGCAAGAAGCGCTTCTACTGCCTGAATAATTATCTCTTTTGCCGTCATGGCAAATCTTCTCTTTTATGTACGCAAACAATACGTGAGTATAATGTAATTCATCATGTCAAGGATTCCTTGTCGGGATGGTGCTGAGCCGATAGGCAATTCCTTACGAAAATTCCTGATCGAGGCGTTCCTTGAGAAACATTTTCAAAAGCGACTGATAGGGTACATCACGCTCATTGGCAAGTATCTTCAGATGATTGAGCATCGGTTCAGGCAACCGGAGCGAGATGGTTTTCATGGTTGGCTTCAGATTCGGAAACAGTGCCTTACCAGCCTTGTTCCAATCCACAAACTCAGTTGAATCATGCGTTGACCAGAACTCCTGCTCCTCCGCTTCACTCCTGAATTCCGGAATCGCTGTTTTCCCGTTTTTCATAAATATCCTGTTCTTTTCTGTTCATACTGCGCACTGAAATAACCCTGATCTGATCTTTACAAACCGTAAACACCAAAAAAAGAGGTTTGCCCCGCTCCGTTTTACCCAATGCAAAAAACCTCTTTTCCATGCCAGAGTGTTTTTTATCATCAGCTACAATCAACGGCTGATTGAAAAAAATCTCTTCACATTCAGACATTGATACCCGATGTTTTTCCCAGTTTTTGGTCGAATTTCCCTTGTCCCACTGAAATCCTGAGATACCTTCAAAAATGACCATAGAAAATTTGTATATTTGTGAAATATACAGAACAGTAAGAACTCAGCAAAGCGCTTGAGTCAAATATCAAGCCAGGTCAACTCTCCAGAATTTCCGCCACGTTCCCGGCAATTGTTGCCTCCAGCTCCCGCGCCTGCGCATTAAGGAGTACCAGCTCCTCATTCAGCGTTTCGAGTTGCGCTTTGAAGTCCTCATCGCTCACGGCTTCACCGGCGACCACGCCAACATAGCGTCCGGGGTTGAGCGACCAGCCTTGCGCCTCGATCTCCTTGAGTGTCGCGGCTTTGCAAAGGCCGGGGATATCGGCAAAGTGCGGTTGGTTACCGAAAACCTCTTCAATCTTTGCCCGAGCTTCTTCGCCACCGAGTGTAAAGTCGAGGGCTTCACAACGATAGATGCGGACGAGGTTGGCGATGAAGCTGATCTGCGCGGGTGTCCATTCACGATGAGCCCGATCGACCTGCCGGTAGATGTGGCGGGCATCAATAAAGAGCACGAAGTCGAAGCGTCCGGTGGCGTTGTGCGGGTCATCATAGTAGCTGTTGATGTTGCCGCCATGTTTGCCCTACAAAAAAAATTTCAGCCATTATGTCGGTGTTGAGTGCTGTTGCTGTGCAATGGTCAAGGCTGATGTATGCTGCGTCACTGATTCCCTCTTACTTGATGCAGATTTTTTTTGCTCCCGTTTATTGCTCGTCCCAGTCTCACTATCGGCAGGGCTCTCTGGAATCACAAACAGTACAACCCCAAGCGCAGCTTCAAGTTTAGCAATAGTTTCAAGTGTCAGATTTTCATTTCCTCTGAGAATCTTGCTCACCTGCTGTGGACTTACCCCTATTTTTTCAGCAAGTTCTCGCTGCGAGATACTCCTGTTCTGTAAAGTCCCAAGAATACGCAAAGCGATATCGGCAGAGCGATCAAGCCAAGCCTCATTTGCCTCATCACACAACGCTTTTTCCATCCAGCGCGACGGTTGCCGTAAAACAACCTTGTCAATTTTCTGTTTCAAATCATTCATAGCCACCTGTTCATATTTCCAGATATTCAAAATCAGTTTGCTCTCGTAAATTATGGCTCTCAAGAAATTGCCTTGTTCTTTCAAGCTTCTGCAACTCCTCCTGCAAATGAGGAGCCTCCATATTCAAGGTGAGTCTTATCGCTCCACCGGTAACAACAAAACAGTTTGCAGCAAACTGTATTGCGTAGATTCTCAACCACCGTTTTTCCCTGTTGCCCCTTGCCTTGCTCTTCTGTAACGGCCTCAAATGGTATTCATTGTTGTTCAATGGCTGAAAAATGGTTTGCAAGGCAATATGCTGATCACTGAATCCACTATTGACAAGATCAAGCAAAGTTTTTCGCAGATTTTTGGCTTCATTCCGGGTAGCTTTGACAGCTTGCTCTATTGAGTTATACCCTTATAATAACCTCGCTGTAAATCTTTCCTGTGATCCTGAAAAAAACGGTACAGCTCACTCATATCACCAATCCAGAGATCAAAAAGCCGCTCAAACTCGTCAACGCTTTTTTCCGGAAAACGGACAGTATACAAGCCTTCGCCTGTTACTTTATCAGCAATGATACGAACAAGCTTCATAAAAATCAACCTATAAGTTTATTTTATGCCTGCTGCCCACGCAACCTTGCAATTCGCTCATCCAGCGTTGGGTGGGTGGAGAATAATCTCCTCAGCCCGCGACTCTCCCTGCCTGAAATTCCAAAGGCGGCAATCTGCTTGGGCAGGGCGGATGGAAGCTGCTGTACCTGCAACTTTTGGAGCGCAGCAATCATCTTCTCTTTGCCTGCCAGCACCGCCGCTCCGGCATCAGCACGAAACTCCCGCTGACGCGAGAACCACATCACCACAACGGAGGCCGCTATGCCAAGCAAGATCTCTGCGACGATCCGGACAAGAAATGATGCAGGGCCCGTACCCCGTCTGGTGTCGAAGACAAATTTATCGACCGCATAGCCGATCACGCGTGAAAGGAAGACAACGAAGGTGTTCAGAACGCCTTGAATCAAAGTGAGCGTCACCATGTCGCCATTGGTGATGTGCGACATCTCATGTGCCAGCACCCCTTCAGCTTCATCATGCGTCATTGCATTGAGCAAGCCGGAAGAGACGGCTACCAGTGAACGGTTTTTTGTCATGCCGGTGGCAAATGCGTTGACTTCCGGCGAGTTGAATATGGCAACCTCCGGCATGGTGATGCCAACCCTCTGCGACTGGTTCCTTACGGTATTGATAAGCCACTGCTCTGTTGGCGTGGAGGGGGTTTTAATCACAACCGCGCCCGACATACGCTTGGCTGACCACTTTGAAAGCGCCAATGAGAGAAACGAACCACCAAACCCGATGATAAGGGAAAAAACCAGCAAATTGCCAAGATCCAAGCCACTTGCGGTCAGATAGGGCTGAACACCAAGGAGGCTCATGGTGACCGAGAGCACCAGCATAATTGCAAGGTTGGTCACAAGAAAGTAAAAAATGCGCTTCATAATTTTCTCCAACGAGTTATCAGTATTGATTTTTACAATGTGCTGCAAAAGGAATTTTACGAAATTACCATAAAATTTGGCCGCAGCAAAGAAGAGGAGATGAATAAGGGGTATGAGGGGTATCGTATAAAAGGGCTGACCCAAAAGGTTGGCCGGAGAGATGCGCAACTTGCCCCTGAAAATCCGGTTAAGCGACCTTGAACGATTTACTGGCTTCTCCGATAACGTTCATCAACGGAGTTCCAGCAAGATGCTCGGAAAAAGAGATTCCTTTCGCTCCAAGAGTATTGATCAACTCCAGAGCAACGCTTATTGAGGCTTTTTCGGAAGCGCAGATAAAAGGACCTGGTGAGTTGTAATCGCCAGTTGCATAATAGTTCGTACAACCACACCAGTTCATGCAGTAGCTGTTCAACCCGCACTTTTGGCAAAGATCGTTGGCAATTTTGTTGGCATCATGACTGCAAGTTACCTGTATCGGATTACTGTTATTGATATTGCCAATACAATGAGACAAACCGTCATCACCTCCGATAAGACGTTCACAGGGATAGATATTGCCTGATGGAGCAAACGCAAATTCACCCTTTCCCATTTTGCATTTTTCCATTGCTCCATAACCGTCCCTCATAATTACCGCAATTTTGCTATCAATCAAACTGATATAGCAAGGTGTTTCAGCCATGTAAGCATCGAGATATTTCTTGCCAATACGCTGGTAAAGATCAGGCAACAAGTCTGCATGTTTTTGAGTCCATGGAGCAGAAATATTCGGGTTAAGATAAATAATTCGCACCCCAAGGTTATAAAAATAGTCGACAACATCCGGCAAATATTGCAAGGTATCTGGTGTGTAGACGGCATTAACCGGCAAAAAAGGGTAATAGTGCAGCGCTTTACGAATAGTATTTTCAACAATAACTGAAGTCCCGGTTCCATCGGTAAAAACCCTTGAACGATCCTGAACATGAGGTGGACCATCACAGCTTATTCCCAATGAAACTCCAAGTCGGAGAAGTTCATCAGCAAGAGCATCGGAAAAAAGAGTTCCATTGGAAACAATAAAAAAATCAACTTTTTTTGAATCATAAGCTTTATGATTTCGAATCCGTTGCATGATAACTTTGATACGTTCAAACTCAAGCAGGGGTTCACCACCAAAAAAGCCAATCTCCAATTTCTCATCTTTTGGGATTGTACGAAACATGAACTCGATAATATTATCGGCAGTTTCAAGACTCATGACAGACCCATTCTTGGAAATGTAACAGTAGGTACAGCCAAGATTGCATTGTTGAGTAACAGCTATGGTAAATTTCATGATACTACAGAGTAATTAAAAAGCAGCAATGGCAGACCTGTATTGATCTGCCATTGATTTCTGAAGAGAATTAATTGCCCGGAACTGAATTGCTTACATCCAGAAAAGTATCAAATGAAATCGATTGTGAAGAACCGATTTTTTCGCCCAACTTTTTCAGTACTGGAGTTGTAAATCTGTTCCACTGCTCGGCATTAAGCAGATAAATATCTCCATTATAATGAAGATGAGGAGTCCTGATACCTCCCCAAAAACCAGGCCAGATTCTGATAAAATTAAATGAAGCAACGTTATCAAAAATGCCACCGGCCGAACTTCCTAAATCTCTTGATTGTAAATTAACCTGTCCAACACTAACGTTTGGAATGAACTGGCCAAAGGATAGCCACGCAGCAGGTGCAAGCGCATTTTCTTTGACAAAACGACCGATATTTTCTTTTTCAAATTGCCAAATATCCGCAGGGATTCCATTTATTATATGAAATATCCGATCTTTTATACTTGAAAAAATCATATCTATCTCCTTTATTTATAATTCAATTGTTAACAAGAACAAACGAACTTGATAATGTCATAAATTGTATAGACACCTCCTTTTAACTTTATTAAAAAAGGCATGAACAGGAATCAAGTATCACAATTTTCTTAATAAAGAAGTAAACAGATAACTTCACTGATATAAAGGGATATTGTATTCACAGGCGAAGCACAAGTAAAGAGAACCCTGAAACCGAATGTTAAGAAGTGCCATCTATCGCTCGCCGTTCAGAGAAGCTGATAGATTGCAGACAAAAAAACTTATACGCAGTCCATCTACAAATCATTGATTCTCATTCGCCAAGTGCACGCCAACAGAAAGCACGCCATTGCTTAACAAATACGCACTCCTATTGTTAATGAAAAAAACACAGATCTGCAAATTTTTCGACATATATTCTCTATATACACCGCGCCGACACACCGGTAATACGAGGACGAAAGAGAATTAAACCCTTATTTTGCAAGATCTTTGACTAATGCAGCGGTGTTTGTATCATTGTAAAAAGTTTTATCACGTGGACGTACATCGCGTACTTTGTATGGACATCTCATGCTCCCTATCTCCCTCGCAGCAGAGACTGCCGCCAGTAAACCGCTTTTTTATCATCCCGGTTTCAAAACTCTTTTCTCCTGATTATGTATATTGATACTTCAATGTTTTCATGACCTTTAACCCTGTAACACCCATGATAGCCAGAATTCAGAACCTCTACCTCTTTCTTGCCGCCCTGCTTGCTGCTGCGAGTATGTTTTTCCCCTTCTGGAGCTTCAATGCCGGTCACCTTATCCTCATCTCCGATTTCTCGGCCTCTGCGATTACTGAAGTGCAATACTCCCTTGCCTGTTATGCGGGCACCCTCTCTTCGCCCCTGACCGCCATTGTCTCAATTGCTGCCATCTTTTTCTATAGCAAAAGAGCGCTGCAGAGCAAGCTCATTCTGCTTGCAATGGCGCTCTTTATTGGTGACCTGCTCTCGGCGCTTACGGCAGCACATTTTATGAACCAGCATTTCGAAAGCATCGGCACCGTGATAACCCACAGGCCTGAAGCAGGATTGTTCATGCTTCTGCCAGAGCCTGTGCTTCTCTGGCTGGCGCTGCAAGGGGTAAAAAAAGATGACAAAATTGCCAATGCGTACAAACGACTCTGAACGATGCCGGATTGTCTGGTCAATCGGTGACCCCAACGGCATCGGACCGGAAATCATACTGAAAAGCTTTCTGAAACTTGAGGGCTCCGGCCACACCTTTCTTGTCGTAGGCTCATATCGCGTGATGGAGTATTACCGGGATGCGCTTGACCTGCCGGTAGAGTTGGAACTGATCGAAAACGCCACGGCTCCGGTACGGCAAGGGGTTCTCCCTGTGTTGAGCATCTCCGAACCGGAAAGTATCACCCCCGGTACCCTCTCGGCTGAAGCGGGCAGGATCGCTCTGGAGTCGCTCCGTGCGGCGGCTGAACTCTGCCGCGAAGGGGTATGCGACGCCCTCGTCACCGCGCCGATCAACAAGGAGGCCATAGCACTTGCAGGCTCCAATGAAAAAGGTCATACGGGATTTCTCGGACGGTTGTTCGCCGTTCCCTCTCCAACCATGATGTTCTATGACCCGGTCACGGAGCTCAAGGTTGCGCTTGCCACCATTCATGAACCCCTTGAGCGCGTTCCCGGGCTGATCCGAACAATGGATCTTGACGCTTTTCTCTCTGCATTGGCCCTCTCACTGAAAAATGATTTTGCCCTTGCCGAGCCCCGCATTGCCCTGCTCGGCCTCAACCCCCACGCTTCTGACGGCGGGGTGATGGGGCGCGAAGAACAGGAAATTATCCGCCCCTGCATCAAAAGGCTTTCAGGCCGACTCAATGTCGAAGGCCCCTTTCCGTCTGACGGCTTTTTCGGTTCAAAAATGTACCTTCACTACGATATTGTCGTGGCAATGTATCACGACCAGGGGCTACTCCCCTTCAAGGTGCTTGCCTTCGATACCGGAGTAAACGTCACCCTCGGTCTGCCGATAGTAAGAACATCGCCCGACCACGGCACCGGTTTTGCCATTGCCGGAAAAGGAGTTGCCTCCGAAAGAAGTTGTTATGAAGCAACACTGCTTGCCATAACCATCGCCAAAAACAGAAAAAAATAGAATTAAAACTATGATCTCCTTCATCAACGTTGACCTCGAACTCAATAAAAAGCCAGTTTTCCAAAACCTCAACCTGACCATTGAGTCGGGAGAGCTCGTCTATATTGTCGGAAAAAGCGGCAGCGGCAAAACAACACTGCTCAAGTCACTCTACATGGATGTTCGCCCGAAAAAAGGAGAGATATGCATTGCCGGATACAGCTCACGCACCATCAAAAAGCGGCAGATTCCCCACCTGCGTCGCAAGCTTGGGATTGTGTTTCAGGATTTCCGCCTCCTCGAAGACCGCAACGTCTACGACAATCTCGCCTTTGTGCTGAAGGTGACCGGCACGAAGGATGCACTCATCCCGGCAAAGGTGATGCATGCGCTCGAAAGCGTCGGCCTTGAACATGCCGCGAAACTGATGCCACTCTGCATGTCAGGGGGAGAGCAGCAGAGAATATCAATTGCCCGTGCGCTGGTACGCGAGCCCCTCGTCATCCTTGCCGACGAACCAACCGGCAACCTCGACCCCGACACCTCGCTCGAAATTCTCGACTACCTGAAACGAATCCACCAGAAAGGAATCACCGTCATCATCGGCACCCACGACTACGAACTGGTGCGCCACTCCCCTTTCAGAACCTTGCAGATCAAGGATTTAAACCTGGTGGAGAGCACGATGGAGCACTCGGCTACCGGGTTCAGGCCAGCGGCAGCATTATTGGCTTGACACCTGGGGCGGTTGAGCGGTTATAGGTAACGTTCCAACCCGTCAGGAGCAAGGTCTTCACCTTCGGGCCAGCATATACCGCCAATCGGGTCGATACTGACTTGACGAAAATACCTCTCCTGACGCAAGCGCCAATAGGCATCGCGACTCTGTATCAACGCTTCGAGATTCAGGGTTAGCTCTTGGCCATTCGTGAGTCTGACTTTCAATCTCAGACCTGAAAGTGGCAACACTTCCACAACCTGAACCCATGGTGTTTCAAGTAGTGAGTTCATTCCACTTTATCATTAAATCCTCTTTATTACTCAAAATAAAGTTTTTTATTTTGCGCAGTTGTGCTGTCGGCATCTGGCCAGCGCATAAATCGCTACTCTCCAGACTGAACGAACCTGCATAATCACCATACATTGCATGACAATGAGGCTTTTCATGATCATCCATGTACATGTTAGATCGAAATACCAAAGAAAAAAGCTACGCGGGGCATGGTAATCCAGTGTTCAATCTTAAGTGTCTCATGATACCAACGACTCTCAAAAGGTTCCTTCGGACAGTTTATACTATTTTTTTTGAGCGCACAATATTCCAATTATTGAGGTCATTATGTCAGGCTTCATATCCCTTATAGCGTTATGAGCCGCTGAAAAGCACCCTCCACTTATCTCGCCATTTCTTCCTTGCCACAAGGAAGAAATCTTGTATATTATCCCTATTATGAAGAAAGAAACCATAAAACAGATTATCAGGGACTTCCATGTCACTGCACTGCCAGCCCTGAAAAGGCGCTCGTTGCAGGTGCCTCTGGGCACGGGCAAGATCATTACCCTTGTGGGGGTGCGGCGCAGCGGCAAGACCTCTTTGCTGTTCAACGTCATCAGTGACCTCTTGCAAAAAGGAGTGCCGATAACCTCAATCCTCTATATCAACTTTGAAGATGAGCGGCTGGATCTGAAAACAGAGGAGCTGGATCTCCTCTTGCAGGCATGGCAGGAACTCTATCCGGAGATGCTCCTTGAGGGATGCTCTTTTTTCTTTGATGAAATCCAGAATATTGAGGGGTGGGACAAGTTTGTGCGGCGCATCTATGACCGTGGCACAAAAAACATCTTTATTACCGGCTCAAACGCCCGATTCCTGAGCAGCGATATCGCCACCAGTCTGCGAGGCAGAACCATCAGTTATGAGGTGTTTCCCCTCTCTTTCAGTGAGTACCTGACCTTCAAGGGTGTTACGCCAGACCTGAACAGCACGCACTCTATCGCCCTCATCAATCATCATCTGGAGAGCTATCTCAAGCATGGTGGTTTTCCGGAGGTAATCGGCTATGATGATGCGTTGCGTAACCGGGTGTTGCAGGAGTATTTCAATGTCATGATCTACCGCGACCTGGTTGAGCGGTACGAAATCAAAAACCTTCCTGCGCTGAAATTCTTTCTGAAGCGGATCATCGCATCGGCAACAAAGCAGTTTTCGGTCAACAATATCTATAACGAATTGAAGTCATCAGGATTCAAGATCAGCAAAAACCTGTTGTACGACTACCTCGAAGCAGCCGTAAATATCTACCTCGCGCAAATAGTGAGAAAATATTCCAGCTCGCTTGTTGATCGGGAGCTGGGTGAGAGAAAGATCTATGTGATCGACACCGGGCTGCTGAATGCTCTTGATTTCAAATTTTCGGACGATACCGGCAAGGCTCTGGAGCAGGCAGTTTTTCTGGAACTCAAGCGGCAGGAAAAGGAGATCTACTTTTTCAAGGACAAATCAGAATGTGACTTCATTGTCAAAACGGGTTTTGATGTGACGGAGGCAATTCAGGTTTCGGCCACTCTCAGCGATGCAAAAACGCGTCACCGGGAGCTTCGCGGTCTGACGGAGTGCTGTAACAAGTTCGGTTTGCGCAGTGGCCTGATTATCACACTCAACGGAGCGGAAGAGTTTGAGCATCAGGGAATAGCCGTTACGGTCATGCCGCTTTACCGATGGCTGTTACAAAAGTAAGCTGCTCATTCCTATCGCTATAAAAACCACATAGTGTCATGTCACGCATAGAAAGTCGCAGATAAAGCGTTAACTTGTTCTTCATAATCATCCAACCAAAATTTGACTATGAAGAAGTACAAAGTGACCCTGACACAAGAGGAACGAAAG
>CAIQGA010000017.1 GCA_903871235.1 uncultured Chlorobiaceae bacterium | reverse complement strand
TATCTCAATAACCCGAACATGATGTATGCGCTTGTTGAAAGTGCGGTGAATACAGGCACCATGCGAGAGACCTTTTTTTACAACCAGACAAGGATTCGGCACACCATCAATTATACCGACAAAGGGGATTTTCTAGTTGACAGAACGTTTGTGTTTGAGGTGGGAGTAAAAAACAAGACCCAGCAACAGATAGCAGGGTTTCCAAACGCATTTATTGCCGCCGACAACATTGAATATCCCTGGAAACACACCATCCCGATCTGGATGTTTGGGTTTTTATACTAACCCGCAGTCAATCTCCCCCATAATCCTGGCCGTTTCCGTCAGCGCTACGATGATGCGCTGGTAGTGGCGGACATCTTCGAAGCTGAGTTCTCTCCCCTTCCGGTCTTTGAGCCACTTTTGTGCGGGCTGGTATCCGCCGATGTAGAGTTCCCATGCGACTGATGGGACGCCGTTGAAATACTGGGTTTCGTTAATGTACACTTTACCATCCTGATTGTTCAGTTTACCCACGATGTTGTCGCCGCTGACGGGATAGCTGGTCAAACGCTGCTCAACAAGAGGGCTTTCAAGCAGGTGGAGTTGCCGTAGTTCGCTGCCAAGGGCTGCGAGTTGCAGGAAGGTTTGCTGATTTTTCGGGTATGGCACTCTTGGGAAGTCGATCTTCAGGAACTCTTTGTATTTTTCACGATAGCCTGGGCTGTGGAGCACGGCGTAGATGTAGTCGAGGAGGTCGATGGGGGCAAAGGTTCCTGCTCTCTCCTCTTTTTCAGGGGTGAAGGTGAGGCCGATTGAAGCGGCGATCTCATCGACAATTGCACTGTTCAGGTTTGGGGTTCTCTGCTGCTGGCCATCTGTGGCAAGTTGATTTCCTGATTCTGAATAGAGGTAGAGTGGGAAAATATATCCCCGCTCTTTGGTTCTATTCGACACTCTTGAATCATCGGCTATATATTTCGTGATGCCGATATGCTCCCATGCCTCAACGACGGATTGACGGCAAGTCATCAATCCAATATTTTCTCCGTTCAAGAAGTGTGTCATAACCTCTTTTCTTGATCGTTCAATAAACAATGGATCGTAATACAAAAATCTGTTATCAAAAGGTCGATAAGAGATCATCTGAATAAAATCAGGAGAATAACCATTTGCAAGCTGTCGGACTTTATCAATCTTCCATGAGCTATTTTCTTTAAGCTCATATTTTTTAATCAATTCTTCTCTTTCACAAGAAAAAAAATCTTGAACACGGCGTTCGAGATCAGATTTACAACAGTCCGTCACAAACTGATCTCTTGCAGTTACAATCCCCACCGAATTGACCGGATAAAGCTCATGAACGGCAAAACCTTCGCTATACTCTTTCAGCCCATTCAAATTCTTCTGCACAAAAAAGTATTGCGGCGCGGAGAGGCTGAGAGGGACAAAATCAACCGTGGCAAGGCTGTTGTTCCAGAGAAAGTCGTATTTGAAGGCTCTTTCGCCATAGAGGTCATAATGCAGCACTTCGGCCAGTTCCCCTTTTTTCTTTTTGCCGGTCTTCACAAAAAGGTTGATGCTCACTCCCTGCTGAATATCAAAGACATTCTTGTCGGGCGAACCGTCAGGACAAACCTCCTTTTTCTTGGAGTTGCCGTGGAGGTCAAGAATATAGATTCGATCGAAGGTGGTGAGAAGATACCACCGCATTCCCCGGAAAGTGGGGTTGTCGAGAAAGCTATGGTTGTTGATAAAGGCAAGCACTCCTTCGCCATTTTTTTCAACATAGTGCTGACCGTAGCGGATGAACTTGACATAGTCGTCATTGAGCCATTTCGGATTTTTCTCCTTGAGCTTGCCGCCGCCAGGTTCCTGCTTGTACTCTTCCAGAAGCTTTTCAATCCACTCCCCTTTGTTTGAAGAGTGACCGCTGTAGGGCGGATTCCCCAACACCACCATCACAGGGGTGTCGCGCTTGATGTGGTTGGCTTCGTTGGCCTCCTGCGATAGCCAACTGGCAAAGAGTGTGCCGGTTTCGGAGTGATGCTCTTCGAGTGAGTTGGTGAGGTAGATCCGGAATCGCTGTTCGATGGTTGGTTTGTAGCCGGTTTCGGCAAGCAGCAAGTCAAGCTTGAGATGGGCCACCGCGTAGGAGGCCATGAGGATTTCAAAGCCGTTCAGCCTTGGGATGAGGTGCTGCTCGACATAGTTGCTCCAGACTCCCTCCTGCCCTGCAAACTGTTTATGGATGTGCTTGATAATCTCTGCCAGAAAGGTGCCGGTACCGGTTGCCGGGTCGAGCATCTGCACTTTATGCACCTCAATCTGCTGCGTGCTGTAGCCATCTTTTGAGCGTTTGTCGGTCGTTGCGCGTTTGATGTCCATCACGGTTTTGCTGCTATCAGCCAGCCCCTCTTTGAGGCCAAACTCGGTTTTCAGAATTTCGTCAACGGCGCGAACAATAAAATTGACCACCGGTTCGGGAGTGTACCAGACACCCCGACTTTTGCGTAGTGCAGGGTCGTATTCGGCAAGAAAGGTCTCGTAAAAATGGATGATGGGGTCGTGCTGCTGTGTCGCTTTGCCGAAATCCTTGAGCAGGGCAGCAACGTCAGTGGCCTTGAAGAGGTCGGCGAGGGCATCAACAATCCAGACAATGCGGCGGTCGAGATCGTAGCCTGCGATGTACTGAAAGAGCTTGCGCAGAAAAGGGTTGGTTCTGGGAATCAGCTCAGCCGCTTCCTTTCGATTAAAATCTTCGAGTGTCGGGTCGTGCAGCCGGGCGGCGAACATGCCGTAGGCAATCGTTTGTGCGTAAATGTCGGCAAACTGTTTGGGGGTGATGTCATGAATGAGGAGATCGCGGAACCCCTCCAACTGCTCTTTCAGACCGTTGTTGGCTTCGTGAAGCTGCCTGTTGGGCTCACTGGTGACGGTGGAGAGCGCTTTTTCAATCACGTCGGCAAGGAGTCGCGCTTTAGCCGCCATCATCTTTGCAAGCTTCGATGCCGAAGTGATGGTCTGCCCTTCATACCGACTGAACTCCCCGATGAGGTCAGTGAATGCCCTGAAGCTTTCGGGCCGGGCAACGATTTTGCCGTTCTGTATCTCGGCAAGAAGAATGGAAGTGGTCAGTACCCCCTCCAGATAGAGCCGGAACTCAAGGTAATCGGTGATGATGAGGTTGGGTAGCGAGCTTTGGTAGCGGGCAAACTGCTCATGGTAGAGCTTGCTGTCGAGCGATTTGCCGATATCCTTGGCCTCGATGTAGCCAACCGGAATGCCCTTGCGGGTGAGAATATAGTCAGGAGCGCCGCAATCAATCCGCTGAGGTTCATTGGTGACCTCAACCTGCGGAGCCAAAGCCTTCAGCAGGTTTTGCAGATCTCCCCGGTAGCTGTGCTCGGTTGCATTTCCGGCCTTGAACCGCTTGTTGATGGTCTCGATATACTCCTGAATGGTCATGGAGAGAGATGGTTAAACCAATTGTGCCGGGCAGGTAAAAGGGGTGGTGCTGAAGGGTAAAAGGCTGAGCAAAAAGGCTATTGCATTGCTCCTGAAAACATAAAAAAAGAGGCAAGGTTAGCGAGTCCAGATGAGGTTCCCTTACTTCCAGCTTTCGCCGGAACATCCCTACCTCTGCTCTAACGTTAATAAAATAAGCGGAATAAATCAAGCATCGGGGCAGACATGTTTACGAGCCGCGAAGAATTTATTGCACAGGCCTATTCCATTTAAGATAATCGTGTGGCATCGTCATCAAAGGCCGTTTTTTTCCTGCGCTGATGATTCTTTGCTAAAAAAATTTTATCCAAATCCTTAACCGTTGAAGCACATCCACGCATTGAAGGCAGCAATAAACTGGAGATATTCATACCGTATCAGGGTGCTACTGAACATTTATACCAAAGAAATGCTTATACTTTGAGAATTTTCAGGTTTGCCCAATGAAGTAATGAGGAGGTCAGTTTATGCCTGTTATCGCAAGATTTTACGGCATCATCATCAAGATGTACTTTATTCAGAACGAGCATGGGGTAGCTCACTTTCATGCAATCTATGGGGAGTTTAATGCTGTTTTTGGTATTGACTCACTGGAAATGATTGAAGGAGATTTACCCGGGAGAGCACAATTGCTCGTCAAAGAGTGGGCCAAGTTTTATCAAAAAGAGCTTCTGGAAATGTGGAATTCCCAGAAATTCATGCAACTGCCAGGATTGGAGTAATATAAAGATGGAACAGATACCAAAAATTACAGCGATACAAACTGGAGAGAAGACGCAGTTAAGGGTGACGTTTGAATGCGGTACTGAAAAGCTGTACGATTGCAGCAAACTGCTTGCAAGGCCAGAGTTTCAATTGCTGAACACTCCGGCATTTTTCAACGGTGTTCGGGTTGATCCGGGCGGTTATGGCATTTCATGGAATGATGACGTTGATATCAGCGAATATGAACTCTGGACGAATGGCAAAACCGTAGAACCCGCAAAATCCTTGTAAATCAACACCGATTTTGCGTTTTTATGTCGATCAAAGTCCAACAGTCGTGCTGTTCAGCAGGGAGAAATTTGTGCTTGGTCGAGCAAAACCGCTATGAATCATTTTACCATATCGGAGTTTTGGTTAGAGCCAAGAATTAAATTCTATCAATAGTAACCAAATAAGGGAGAATAGCGATGCAACATACCGTAACGATTAATATTCCTGAAGTTTTCGAACCTAAAATACAAAGGATAATAAGCAAAATAAATCAAGTATCGGGGCAGACATGTTTGCGTGCCGCGAAGAATTTATAACACAGGCATACGCTATTCAAAGGAGTCATGTAGCATTATCATCGAAGGCTGGTAACGGAATATTGCCCTGACAAGTGGAACGATGTGGAGATTGTGTTGTTGTATGGCTCCGGATAAATCGGCAAAAAGCGAACAAGCAAGCTTGGTAAAATTGCAATGTCAGTGCAGAACGGGTTTTTAGCTTGCAAATTGTTGACATAGCGTTTATGCGAGAAATTATTTTTTATACAACACCGACGGGGAATGCACCCGTTCAGAAATTTTTGGACTCTCTTTCGGGCAAGGTAAGTCAAAAAATTGTCTGGGTGCTGAACTTGATTGAATCGGTACCGATGGTGCCACAAGAATATTTCAAAAAGCTGAAAAACAGTGATGGAATCTTGGAGGTTAGCCAGAAAACGCCATGAGTGATTTACAGAAATACATCGCCAACCGGAAAGCTGTTGACCCCGAGTTTGCTGCTTCATTTGACGAAGGCTATAAACACTTCAAAATTGGTGTGTTGCTGAAACAGGCAAGGAAGAATGCTGGTATGACTCAGGATGAGATTGCTGAAAAACTCAAGACTCATAAATCAGCCATCTCCCGCATAGAAAACCATGCGGAGGACATCAGACTTTCAACGCTCTCTCATTATGCTGAAGCTTCAGGCAAAAAGCTGGAGATATTCATACAGTAACAGTGCGCTCCGGGATATTGATACCAGAGTAAAACTCATGCGGCTACCGTCGATAAGGCATAGACCTTTTTCGCGTAGGTACTTGCCGCAGCAACGTCACCCGACTTAAGTGATTCTTCTTACCCTATCGAGTTTTAACGCATCATCAAGGCTGATATACGGCACCCAGCCATCGTCAGAATCAATGATCGCAATTTCGACTTCTGGCGGCATAGTTACCTGCATGAACAAACTTTGTGTATTTTCTGGTATCCATTTTTTCATCATGATTGAAATTACCACAACCCAAGGCCGTACTCAACATGTAGGTTGATCATGATAATAGTAAAATCTTACTACGGGACGAAAACCACGCGAAAGCTAACGTCACTGCTCCGGCTGCCGGGGGTACTACCGTTACGATTAGCCGTCCGACAGTTCACTGCAAGTTTGTTCCAGCTCCCGCCACGAATCACACGGTACGAACCGGTTGCTGGCCCAGCGGTATTAATATTCGGACTGGTACGTCTTGACCGACTCAATGATTTTATGAGCTGCCTGAACCGGATCGAGGCCTGAGATGTCAACTTGCAGATTTGCTCGCTTGTAACTTTTGCCAAAGTAGGTCATATCACTCTTTAAGTCACGAAGGTAATATTTCCTCTCTTCGAGTGTCAACTCTTTCTCAATCGGATGGGAGTCGATGTCGTAGAAGCGAATCCTTTCTAAAATATTTTCCGGCTTATCGGTAATCACCACCTTGATTCCATTGTTCTTCTTCAGCACCTTCAAGTATCCTCCCATCAAACCGGCTGGAGATAATGCGATAACAGACTCCGCGCTCTCTGGTCGATTCAGTAAATCGGCAAGAGCTTTTGCGGCCTCTTCGCGAAACTCCAGCATGTTAAAACATCTCTGCTGAAGGCGCTCAATGCTTGTTTTGAAGAAGGCTTCAACTTCCAAATCCAAATCAAAAAACTGTATACCGAGCAATTCGGCAACTATTGCACCAATTGTTGACTTTCCGACACAACCGACCCCTGTTATAAATATTTGCACGTGATACCCCGCACTTTTGATGATAATGGATATTTTTGAAAAATTTTAACCGAAAATAACAAAAAACAACACTACTGCAATCTGCGCTTTTCGACACGACTGATGAGAGGTGTTCAAGGTTTCCTTGATGGTTGGCTTGCAATACTGATCGTTGAGTTTACCTGTGCGTACATATCGGAGGAGAAACTCGGCCCTTACTTGAGGGTGGCCCTATCTGGAAATTGGCCGACAGGAGGGAGCTGAACTTCTTGCCGGCGGTGCTCGCGCAGAGCTGGGCGGTAATTTTACCGGTGGCGATTACATCCAGCCGACGCTTTTCAAGGGTCAAAACGAAGATGCGCATCTTTCAGGAAGAGATTTTCGGGCCGGTGCTCGCAATCACGACCATCAAGAATGAAGCTGATGCTCTCGCCATCGCCAACGACACATCTTACGGCCTCGGAGCTGGTGTATGGAGCCGCAACGGCAACGTCGCCTATCGGATGGGACGCGGTATCAAGGCGGGGCGAGTGTGGACAAACTGCTACCATGCCTGTCCGGCACACACAGCATTCGGAGAGTATAAGGAATCCGGCATTGGACGCGAAACCCACCAAATGATGCTCGACCACTACCAGCACACCAAAAACCTGCTGGTAAGCTACAGTCCCAAAAAACTTGGTTTTTTCTAACTCTTTATAAGCCATCGAGAAAAGCTCCCGGCACAACATCGGGAGCTTTTCGCCGATTAAAAAGCACGCACGGCCCTTACCTTGTTTGCATTCGATTTAAAATCCATGCTCGGAACTCCTTCGTTAAAGTAGTGACACCATGCCCCCTCCTCACTGATCTCCGATGAACTCCAGTAGTGAACGATGCCACCCGGAAAACCGCCAACAACATTTTTTTTGAGATGGAGTTGGTTCAACTGCTCCTTGTCGGGCAAAAACCAGTCGCTATAGCCGCCTGCGACAAGATTCTGACATGCCGCTCTTGCATCATCCCAGATAAAGTGCCCCTCTGCCTCTCCTACAGAGTGACCCGGCATATCTGCTTTAGCCGCAATCAAGCCGTGCTGCCCGGTGCTATCGACATAAAAGATGGTTCCACCACCATAAGTATCCCCTGTATTCATGATATGTATCGCCATGATTGTGCATTGATATTGAGAATTGTCAATAAAAATAAGCTTTCGGAAGATAACGCCCTTTTATTGCAATAACAACGTAAAGCGAACAAAATCACTGCAAAGAAAAAAAAATTTTGGCAGGAGGGACGCTCATAGCTCATTTTACCGTTTTTGGAAGAGTGATGATGACAGAGGTACGATCCATTGGAGTGCTTTTGATCTTGATATCACCATTCATCTCCTTGATGATTCCATAACTGATCGAAAGACCGAGGCCCGTCCCTTTGCCTGACTCTTTGGTGGTATAAAAGGGATGCATGATGTATTCCAGATTTTTTTCGCTAATGCCTATGCCGTTATCCTCCACGCTTACAACGACTGAATCGTTGACATAAAAAGAGCGTATGAGAATTTTCATCTCAAAGGGCGCTATATTGAGCTGTTTCTTCTCTTCAAGAGCATCCATGGAGTTTTTGACAAGATTGAACATGACCTGCTCAAACTTGTAGATATTGCCGGTGACGGAAAATCTCTCATGTTCTGGTTTAAAGTCGAGGATGATCGAGCGATGTTTGCACTGCTCTGAAACCATCAGGAGCGCGTTGCGAATGCTCTTGTTGATATTGACATCCGAGGAGATGTAGTTGTTGTCCG
>CAIQGA010000016.1 GCA_903871235.1 uncultured Chlorobiaceae bacterium | reverse complement strand
TGACATCGATGAATTTTTTTTGTTCCGGAATTACTGACAGTATGACTGCTTCACCAAGTCGCCAGTCTTCTTCGGTCAGGCTGAGGTTTTCCTCGTGCGGGGGAATAATGTCCGTCTTGTACAGTGAAAGAATTTTCTCACTGCTCAGGTAACTGGCGTAAGCCGTTTCAACTTCACGTTCAGCATTTCTGATTGCAGTTAACAAACGACTTTCAGCGCTGTTCTGCCGGGCACGGGCCTCCTGAACTCCCGCCTGATTGTGATTAAAAACAGGAATGGGCATTGAGAGCCTCAGCCCCAAAGTATAGGTCTCGTCAATGCTTTCCAGGCCGTCGATTTTCATTGATTTCGTGTCGCGCCAGAGGGCCACTCCTGCAGTGAGGTTGGGCACACCTTCGGCCCGGGCAAGGCAGACGGCGGCTTCACTCCCTCCACGTTCAGCTTCCATGGCTTTTATGTCAGGACGCCGGTCCAGCGCCTGTTGTTTAAGGTCTGCAAGAGATGTTGTCAGCATTGAAGCGGCTGGAGATGATCCGGAGTTTGTGTATTGCGTTCCAGCCGGAAGAGCCGCCAATGTTGAAAGTTTCTCCTGACTCTGATGCACTGCTTTTTCAAGAGCAATTCTTGATGCCTCACTTCGTGAAAGCTCGACTTTAACCAGATTCATCTCCAGTTCCGGGATATCGCCCGCCGCCAGACGTGCTTGTGATACTTCCACAAGCTTCCGGTTCAGCGCAAGGGAACGATCGGCCAAAGCAAGTCGCTGTTCAGCGAGCATGAGATCATAGAAGAGTGTCTTGACCTCTTCACGGACTAATCGCTCTTTGTCAGCAAGCCGGTATCTGTAGACATCCAGTTCACGCTCGGCAACAGCAAGCCGTTTTCCCCGTTTACCTGCCAGTAAAAATTCCTGTGATATTCCGACTGAGAGCATGCTCTCTGCTCTATTGCCGGTCAAAGCGCCCGTACCGGCTTCAACGTCAAGCGTTGGATTTGGCAAAAGTTTCGCTTTACGCTTTCCTGCGTCAAAAATTCCTTTCTCTTCACGATATGATTGGAGGTCACCATTATGCTGCAGTGAATACTCAATAACCCCGGATAGCGGGAGCGGGAGCGCTGGCTCAGCAGCCCATACCGGAACTGACGATAACAGACACACCAGTCCCGTCACAAGAAATAACACTCCCCGTGCACGTACATTTTTCCCCATAAGAATAGACTTTTATATTACGTTTTTATCGTAACGTCCCGGTAGCCCGAAGTGCAAAACAACGGAATAACAGAACAAAACTATGATGTAGCCAGGCAGATTTAAGCTGTCAGGCTACAGTTCGAGGAGGAATAAACCTGGAAAGAATTATTTCGGGTAGATTTGTGACGGGCTTAAAAGAGCAGAAGCCGGTGATTACAGGGTTATAATCAAGCTTGATCGATTGGACTGAAAGAATCACCTGACACAAGCAGTTAGAGCACGTATAACATTCGCCGGAATGGTTATGGTGCTCATGAGCAGTTTTTTTGCTGGTATGCATTGCCGATAGAGTGGCAAATGACTCTCTGTTTTGCTCCGGAACAACAGTTGTTTGCATCGCATGAACACCACTGAACCCGCCATTAATCGAGGCTGTCAGGAGGATCAGAAGAAGAAATCGAGAGAACAATGTTATCGCGCTGTATTTGTGCATAAATGCTGATGTTTCCGTCAAGGTAAACAATACCCGTTGACAATGCAAAAATAACCGCGGCAGCAACATGAGATGGCGATGGATTCACCCTGATTTGGCCCGGCGTTCCCGTTTGGAGGTAGAGATGCTGGAAAAGGATTTTGCTTTTCGTGTCACAATAATTAATTTGGTGCTACGGAAAAGAGGCCGGGGCAAATCTTTCAGGGGAAAGCAGGTATGCACATGGGAGACGCAATAGTATCGCCGTTTGTTGGCGTAGCCTTTTGGGTTGCAAGCGTTGCCTTGGTCAGTTATTCGGCCAAAAAGGTACGGGAAGAGCACGACCCGGTCAAAACACCGCTGATGGGAGTGCTCGGTGCTTTTGTTTTTGCCGTGCAGATGATCAACTTCACCATTCCGGGCACAGGTTCCAGTGGACACCTTGGCGGCGGACTGCTGCTTGCGGCTCTGCTTGGCCCGCACCGGGCGTTTATCGCGCTTGTTTCGGTGCTTGCCATGCAGTGTCTTTTTTTTGCTGATGGAGGAGTGCTGGCGCTGGGCTGCAATATTTTTAACCTCGCCTTTATTCCGGCATACATTGCCTATCCGCTTCTCTACCGGCCTGTTGCCGGAAATGCAGCGTCCGGGATCAGAGTGGCTGCGGCGAGCATCACTGCCGCCACTGCTGGCATGGTGCTGGGTTCCTTTTTTGTAGTCGGCGAAACTACCCTTTCGGCCATCACTGAACTGCCGTTCACCATTTTTCTGCTCTTTATGCTTCCGATTCATCTGGCCATCGGAATCGTCGAGGGGCTGGTGACCTGGAGCGTGCTTGCTTTTGTTGCACGCACTGAGCCTGCTCTTTTGTTTGTGGCGACAAAAAAAGCTGCCCGCCCCCGCTTTACAGCCGCACTCTTTACCATTGCGGCATTGCTGGTTGGCGGTTGCGGGTCATGGTTTGCCTCATCTCATCCTGACGGGCTTGAGTGGTCAATGGCCAAGGTCGCAGGCAGCAAAGCGTTCAGTGCTCCACGCGACCCTCTGCATGAGTTGCTTGCCACCCTGCAGCAGCAGATCGCCTTTCTTCCCGACTATGGATTCAAACCTGATGCTGAACGTTTTTCGACGCTCCCCTCCCCGGTCAATATCGGCAGCTCTGTTTCGGCCATTGTCGGCACGCTTTCACTCCTTGTTGCCGCAGGAGTTGCCGGAATGGCGCTGGGCAGAAAACGACCGCAGACGAAACGGTGATGAGCAGGATGCCATGCAACACCACTGGTTTTGACCATAGAGCCCCCGACTCATTCGGATCCATCTCCTTTTTTTTTGGAAGTGACCGCTCGGCACTGCTTGTGACGGCTCTCTTTCTCTTTTCTGTGCTCTCTGTCCAGAAATTCAACCTTGCGGAGGTGGCGGTTTTCGGCGCATGGCCGCTTTTTTTGATTGGTGCGGCAAGGGTTCCGGCAGGAGTGATTGCAAAACGATTGCTGCTGCTCTCCCCTTTTGTGCTTTTTATGGCCGCAGGAAATCTCTCTCTTGACCGTACGCCAATCGGGCTCCTCCACGGGTTCACCATCACAGGAGGTATGGTGTCGGCCACCGTGATTGTTGCAAAAACAATAATCTCGGTGGCCGGTCTGCTTTCGGTGACGCTCTGCATTCCCTTTTACCGGTTGTGCCGTACACTCGAAGCGCTTCATGTTCCGGAGGTGCTGACAACGCAGTTGATGCTGCTCGACCGATACCGCTCACTGCTTGAGGAGGAGGCGCTCTCCATGAAAAAGGCAAGGGATATCCGCTCATTCGGAAGAAGGGGAAAGGAGCTGTTTCGTACCGCTCCTCTTATCGGGTCGCTGCTGTTGAGAACGACAAGGCGTGCGGAAAGAGTCTACCGCAGCATGAGTGCCCGCGGCTTAGGGAGAGCGCGGAGTAAGCGGCCTGCGGAAAAAATGACCTTCGCTGAGTGGAAAACTGTCGGACTCTGGTCACTGCTCTTCGTTGCGCTTCGCCTGATCTTTTAAACGGTTCCCCCCAATGATCTCCATCAAGGATCTCAGCTTTTCCTGGCCTGACGGCACAAGGGCCATCGACCGAATCACCCTTGCCATAGCCAAAGGGAGCTCAATGGGTATTGTTGGAGCAAACGGTGCCGGTAAATCGACGCTGGTCAACCACCTGAACGGCTACTTCCTGCCGCAAGAGGGCTCCATTTCGATTGGCGGCACCGTCGTGAGCAAAAAAAATCTTGACAGAATCCATAGAGTGGTTGGTCTGCTCTTTCAAAACCCGGATGATCAGCTCTTTACCGCAAGGCTCTATGACGATGTTGCTTTCGGGCCGGAGAATCTCGGTATGAAAGTAGCAACTATTGCAACGCTGGTCGAAGAGGTGCTCCGGGAGCTGAACCTCTGGGAGCTGAGAAACAAACCACCCGCCCATCTTTCACAGGGAGAAAAGCGCTTTGCCGCCTTTGCCTCGGTACTGGTGATGCAGCCAGAGGTAATTGTGATGGATGAGCCAACGGCCGATCTTGACCCGAAAAACCGCAGAAAGCTGATCAATCTGGTCAACGCCCTCACGATGACAATGGTGACGGTATCGCACGACCTCGACTTTGTTTGGGATATTTGCGAGAGGGTCTGCATCATGAATCAGGGGCGCATTGTGGAGGAGGGCCCGACCCGAGAGATTCTCAGCCAGAGGAAGCTGCTTGAAGCCAACAGCCTTGAACTTCCGCTTCGACTTCAGCAATAGTTCTACACAGACCCCTCTATGCGCGACGTCAAAACCTCTGTCATTTTTTTATCGGCAAGTTTGACGGTAATTTCGGCAGGATCACGAGCGGAGTTGACGTGAAAAACCACCACATCAAAAACATCGTTCATGCGCACAATGGCCGTCAGGTCGGCGATATGGCGGCTTATGCCGAGAAAACCGAGAGGAAGAAGGCATTTGACATGATAGGGGTTGCTGAGAAAAATTCCGTAAGGCTGTACCTTCAAAACACTGCCGGTAAAAATTGTTCCGACATCAGGCAGGGGAAGTGAAAAGAGGGGATCGTGGCCCGCAGCCAGCCCGTCAACACGCTGCGGGTCGCCCGGCCTGGGCTGTTCGATACGCTCTTTGAGCAGTGCAAGGTCACAATAGGTGATACCGGGTTCGACAAGCAACTCCCTTGCGCTCAGCCCCTGGGTAGAGTAGACCAGCACCTCTTTACCCTTCGCTTTCAACGCCCTCAGCAGGGGGAGAAAATCACTGTCGCCACTGAAGAGGATAAAGGTGTCGTACTGATCGACCGCGCTGAGGGCATCAACCACAAGTTCAACATCGAGATTGCCTTTCATGACAATAACTCCCGTCTCTTTGTTAACAATCTTCTTGACCGGTTTTGAGGTGATCCGGTAGCCGTGAGCTGTCAGAACCCGTGTGAATGCTACATTTTCGTCAGAGACGGGCTCAGATGCAGGGACATAATAGTTTGCCTGTACCGAGGCATAGGCGGAGACAAAAAAGGCCATCAGACGTGAAAAGTCGATCTGCCATCCCAGATGGCGCTGCGTAAAAAAGAGGTTTGCTCCATCAATATAAACAGCCACACGACCCATACGCACCTCAGCTCTTCTTTTTAGAAACAATGTTCACCATCATCCCCTCATGGAACCCTTTTTCGGGCACAAGGGCGACGGCGTCCCCTTTTTTAAGCCCCTGCTGCACCTCAACAAAGGTCATGTCACTCGCCCCAGTTTGGATGGGCTGTTTTTTCAGTTTACCATGCTCAATTTTCCAGGCGTAGCTCTGACGATTTTCTTCAACGATTGAGCTTTTTTTAACCAAAAGAGCATTTGGCCTGATATTGTAGATGATGTTTGCGGTTGCACTCATGCCCGCCTGCAGGTCGGAGGCGGGATGCAGGAGACGCAGATAAATTTTTGACGTCTTCGTTATCCGGTCGGTCTGGGGCACGATACGCGATACAACAGCCGAGAGGCGCTTGTCGGGCCAGGCATCAAAAGCAACGGTTGCCGTCTGGCCGTTGCGTATGCGGGGAATATCAAGTTCGTCAACCTCAACCGTGACCATGTAGCTTGAGGTATCGACCACGCGTGCAACGAGGCTGTTGGCAGCAACATAGTCGCCCTCCTTGACATTCTGCAAGGTAAGGATACCTGCAAAAGGAGCAACTACCGTCAATTTTTTCAGATCATCCTCACGCATCTTCAACTGAAGGACCTTCTGCTGAAGCAGCTCTTCACCCTGGGTGCTCATTTTTTCGGCATCATCGAGCTCCTGACGCGATATGGCCCCTTCAGCGAAGAGGCTCTCCTTTCGGGCACGACGACGCCTGTTGTCATTCGTCTGGGCCTGTTGTTCGGCCAGGGCAGCCCTTGCTTCGCGGATGGCGAGCTGTGGCTGCGGGCTGTTGAATTGCAGGATTTTCTGGCCTGCCGTGACCTGCTGCCCTTCGAGCGCACCGACGTAGCTGACCGTTCCTGACGATTCAGCACTGAGATTGGCCACGGCATCGGCCTCAACAAATCCTGTGGCATAGATGGCCTGAACCAACTCTGCATTATTCACCTGATCGACCTCAATATCGACCGTGTTGCCCCTCGTCATCAAAAAAATGACCGTAGCCACAAAAAGCAGGGCAAGAGCAATGGTATATTTTGGAAGAAATTTCTGTAGAGACTGCATTGGGCCTTGATTATTATGAATTCAGCTTTGAGAAGTTACCTGTTTTGATCTTTTTATCCATTCCGATCTTGGTTTTTCCATAATTTTATCAATCTTTAAAAACATTTTATCTTTTCCCTCTCTTCCCGCACGATGCGGACCCTGGGATAAAAACCACTTAATCTACATCATCAATGGGCGATAATCAAGATATCCAGAAAAGCTTTCTTGAAACAGTAAAGTTTGATGAAAAAGGGCTTGTGCCGGCAATTGTGCAGGATCATGAAACAGGCAAGGTTTTGATGATGGCCTGGATGAACCGCGAGAGTCTTGGAATGACCCTTGAAAAAAAGAGAGCCTGTTACTGGAGCCGCAGCCGCAAGGAGCTTTGGCTGAAAGGTGAATCGTCGGGTAATATGCAGGTGGTACACGATATTTTGATCGATTGCGATGGCGACACGCTGCTTTTAAAAGTTTCACAGACCGGCGGTGCCTGCCACGCGGGCTACCACTCCTGCTTTTACCGCAAGGCAACGAGCGACCTCTCGATGGAAATTTGTGATACACTCATGTTTAACCCGGAAGATGTTTATGGCAAAAAAAGCTGACCTGACGGGCAATCTGGCCAGAGAGAGCGCAAAATCTCTGAATCAGACCAAATCGAGAGCCTCGATCAAAAGCATGTTTGACGAGGTTGCTCCGACCTACGATTTTTTGAATCATCTGCTCAGTCTTGGAATCGACAACTACTGGCGGGCAAAGGCGACAAGCAGGGCAAAAGAGCTGCTCGGCAAAAATACGGCTCCCCGGATTCTTGATGTCGCTACCGGTACAGGTGATTTGGCGAACGCCATGGCAAAGATTTCGGGTGCAAAGGTGACTGCTCTGGATCTTTCGCCTGAAATGCTGCTGCTTGCGCGCAAAAAGTATCCAAAGATCACCTTTGTTGAGGGGTATGCCGAAAAGCTTCCCTTTAACAATGCGAGCTTTGATGTGGTGAGCGCCGGGTTCGGGGTACGAAATTTTGAAAACCTGAACGAGGGAATGCGGGAGTTTTACCGCGTTCTGAAGCCGGGCGGCCATGCGCTTATTATTGAGCCGATGATACCGCGCAATGCGATGATGAAAAAGCTTTACCTGATCTACTTCAAGCGTGTGCTGCCGAAAATTGCGGGGTTGTTCAGCAAGTCCACCTTTGCCTACGACTATCTGCCCCACTCGGTCGAAAAGTTTCCGCAGGCTGAGGCTTTTACCGCCATCCTGAGAAAAAGCGGCTTCAAGAAGGCGGACTATTTTCCGATGACCTTTGAGACGTCCATACTTTACGTTGCCAAGAAGTAGTTGCCGGGAGCTTCTGGGAGCGCCCAGGGGCTTGGTCGCGGGATCAAAGCATCGCCTCAAACTCATCCTCGGTAACCACCCGGACGCCGAGTTTGAGCGCTTTCTGGAGCTTGCTGCCCGCGTCACTGCCTGCGACAACCATGCCGGTCTTTTTGCTGACTGACCCAACTACCCTGCCGCCGCGCTCCATCACCAGTTCCCCCGCTTTCTGGCGGTCATAGCGTTCAAGACCGCCGGTAAAGAGCACCGTAAGCCCCTCAAAGTTGCTGTTGACCTGCTCTTTCGGCTCTGAGGCCGAGAGTGGCAAGCTGGCGGCACGCAATTTTTCGAGGGTGCGGGGCCATGAGCCCCTGGAAAAATAGTCGATAATGCTTTTCGCAACCACGGGGCCAATATCGGGCACGGTTGCAAGCTGCTCTTCGGTTGCCTGCTGGAGGGTCTCAATGGAAGGGCAGGCTTGCGAGAGCTCACGGGCGGTAGCGCGTCCGACGTGACGGATACCGAGGGCGTAGAGGAGACGCTCGTAGCTCTTTTCACGACTTTTTTCAAGGGCGTGCAAAATGTTTTGTGCCGACTTTGGCCCCATGCGCTCAAGATTTGCAAGCTCCTGTTCCTGAAGAATATAGAGATCGGCAGGCCCTTTTATGATCTCTTTGGCTACAAGCTGCTCAACAAGCGAGTCGCCGAGGGTCTGGATATCCATGGCATTGCGCGAGGCAAAGTGGAGCACCCGCCCCTTGATTTGGGCAGGGCACTCCTCTTCATTCGGGCAGGTGTAACTGACTTCGTTCTCCGGCCTGACGAGCGGCGTCTGGCAGGAGGGGCAGTTCGTGGGCGGCAGAATGGGCTCGGCATCAGCGGGACGCTCTTCGAGAAGAGTGCGCACCACTTTGGGGATTACCTCGCCTGATTTTTCGATAATGACCCGGTCATGGAGCATAAGGCCAAGACGCTCGATTTCATCAAAATTGTGGAGGGTTGAGCGCGAGACGGTTGAACCGGCAATGAGTACCGGCTCAAGTTCGGCGACCGGGGTGATGGAGCCGAGCCGTCCAACCTGAAAAATAACGTTGTGCAGCACGGTTCTGGCCTGCTGTGCCGGATATTTGTAGGCGATGGCCCAGCGGGGACTTTTGGCGGTTGCTCCAAGCTTTTCCCAAAAATGCACATCGTTGAGTTTAAGCACCACACCATCGGTCTCATAAGGCAGTTGCCAGCGCTCTTCTGACCAACGGGCAATAAAATCGGTGATCTCGGGCAAGGCGCCACAAAGCCGGTAATGGTCGCCGGTAAAGAAGCCGAGCTGGCTGAGCAGTTCGAGACGGCAAAAGTGTGCGGTCGTTTCATTCTTGAGCCCTTTGAGGTAGTAGGCGACAAAGCACATTCGGCGACGGGCTACTTCCGCTGAATCCTGCAATTTAAGGCTCCCTGCCGTGGCATTGCGGGGGTTGGCAAAACGATCTTCTTCCAGACGGCTTTCGTTGATGCGCTCAAAATCATCCTTGCGCATAAAGACTTCGCCGCGCACCTCAACCTCCCCTTCTCCACTCTCTGCAAGGGCGTTCAGCCGAAGGGGAATTGAGGGGATGGTGCGCAGGTTTGCCGTGATGTCGTCACCCTGGCGTCCGTCACCCCGTGTTGCTCCCCTCACCAAAATGCCGTCGCGATAGAGAAGGCTGATGGCAACGCCGTCAAACTTCAGCTCGGCGACCATCTCCTGCTCCTCTACCCCTTCGAGCAGAAGAAGCTTTTTGACGCGGTTGTAGAACTCCTCAACCTCCTGGGTGGAGTAGGTATTGGAGAGGCTGAGCATCGGTTCCCGGTGCTGCACCGGGGGAAATGCCCTTGTAATGGCTCCTCCCACCCGCTGCGAGGGGCTGTCGGGTGTGAGATATTCCGGGAACTGCCGCTCAAGGGCGATGAGTTGCTGAAGGAGACGGTCAAATTCAAAGTCGGAGAGTTCCGGCCTGGCCTCCATGTAATAGAGATGGTTGTGTCGCTCAATCTCCTGGCGAAGCTGTGTGATGCTCTCTCTGGCGCTTGTACTCTCGGTCATCGCTGAAAAAAAGGGTTATCGAACGGCTGAAAAAGCCCATCCGGCAAGATTTTTGAAAAAGCTGAGAGAGCCCTGTACTCCGAGCTTCTCCCAAGTGGCCGTCAGCACCCTGGGGTAGCGCCAGGCAACGCGAAGCATCACCACAGCGAGCTCCTCAATCTTCATTTCGTCGCGGAACATGGCCTGACGGTAGTGCTGGGGAAGGTCATCGAGCACCCCCATCACTTCGTTCATCAGGTCGTTGACAAAATTGGGTTCATCAGTGGCTGCATTGAAGCACATGTACTTCATCAGATTGGCCATCGAGGCAACATTGGGTTCATAGGCGCTGATGGTTTCAAGGTGCTTTTTGGAGAGGTTCTGATCGAGCAACGCCATGTCAAGATTGGCGGTAAGATGGTGAAGGTTGCGTACCATCGAGCCAAAGCCGCAGAAGGTGAGCGGAGAGCCAAGTGAGGCTGCGTCGCCAAAGAGAATGATGTGGTCATCGGCAATTTCACGCGTGCGGTTGAAGCCGTCATGGCAATAGGCTGGAATGATGCCGTAGACAGGACGGTGAATCACAAAATTTTCCCCCGGCTTTTTGTACTCCGGCAGCCTCTTGAAGTAGCTCTCGAAGAGGCTGAGCAGGGATTTGTCGTTCAGGGAGTCGGCCTCGTCATAAAAGAAGAGATAGGTAATATACTTCTGCCCCTCTGCGGGAAAGCCCTCCCAGATCAGTTGCCGCCCCCCTCCTTGAAAGAGCTCGGCGGGCCCTGTGGTGGCAAGAATTTCACCCGTATCGAAATCAATATTTTCGAAACCGCTTGCGATGGTGCCGACGGTGGGGCAGACGTGGGTCTGCGGGGAGCCTTCGTTGAGCTGCATGGCGATGGGCGAAAGGATGCCCATCACATCGACCAGCACTTTGGCCTTGTACCAGGAGGGCTTACCCTGCCGATCTTCAACCTGCACCACGATATGATCGTCAAACTGGTAAGAGCAGGTAAAGGTGGTTTCAGCAAGAAGGGTGCTGCCGGCAACAGCCAGAACCTTCTCTTTGGCCAGATTGAGCAGCTTGTCGGCATCAACGGCGCAATCGAGCACGTTTTCCATGGTCAGCCGTTTCTGGCTGCCGTCGGGCTGGTAAAACTCAACCCAGCCGGTTTTGTACCGACGGACAATGACGGAATCAATTTCGCTCTCGGTAAAGAGGCCAGCAGCGGAGAGATTGAGCAGTTCGGCCCTTGAGATGTTCCAGTCTCTGGTCGATTTTGCGGGAGTCTGGCGATCAAAAATCATCACCTTGCGCTTATACTTTCCCGCCATCACCGCCGCATGAAGCAGGCTGAGCGTCCCGCCTGCGTAGATTAAATCATACTCGCCACTGATGCGGGCCTCTTTGGGCATGGTGTTACCAGCCATGATCACCTTCTGAACCGGCTGCTTCAACCTCTCCCAGTAACGGTCGAGCTCATTGATATGGTTCAGATGCCGCTCTCCATCCGGAAGCGCTGAAAAGGCCTGGTAGAGATGGGGATGGGTGAGCCGGATGTGATCAAGTGACTTTGGCATGGAAAAGTGCGGATAAGGTGTGTTAGTGTTGATCCTGCATCGACGTATCAACGAGAGAGTTGAGCGCCCGGCGGAGTGGCTGATCGCTCTCAATTTGACCATCTACCAGATGAAGGCGCCGCCGCGCACGGTTGGCAAACTCTTCATCGTGGGTAACAACAATAACTGTCTGGTTCAGCTCCTGGTTCAGACGGTCAAAGAGTTGATAGACGTTATTTGCCGAGCGGGAATCGAGGTTACCGGTCGGTTCATCGCCAAGCAAAATTTTTGGTTCGTTGGCCAGCGCCCGTGCAATGGCAACTCGCTGCTGCTGCCCACCGGAGAGCTGGCTTGGCTTGTTGGTGTACTTGTTCTGCATGTCAACCATGTCGAGCAGTTTCATGGCCCGCTCCCTGATCTCTTTTCGGCTGCGTCGTCCGTTAATCATCATCGGCATACTGACGTTTTCGACGGCGTTGAACTCGGGCAGCAAAAAGTGAAACTGATAGATAAAGCCAATTTTTTCATTGCGGATACGGTTCATCTCCGCTTCGTTTTTGTCGGTAATCGCCTCTCCATCAAGCCATACCTTGCCAGCAGTGGGCCTGTCGAGCCCTCCCATGATATAAAGGAGGGTTGATTTGCCCGAGCCCGAGGGTCCTGTTATGGCAACAAACTCACCTGCCATAACTTCCAGAGAGAGGTTGGGAATGATGGTCTGGCGAATCGCCTTCGAGAGTCCAAGCTCCTTTCGAATATTTTCAAGCCTGAGTATGGTTTCAGCCATCAGTTGCCGCATTCATTGTTCCGGGATTTCCTTTCGGAGAAAAGGCCGCAAACGGCAAAAGATTCACCGCAATGGCACACCTGAGTGCATTATAACAAAAAAGCAGATTAAACAACGCATCCAATAGGGAGCGAGACACACTCGCCCCCAACCCTGCATACAATTTCACCCAAACAACGCGACATAGAAAAACCAGAGCCCGACAAGAAAGACTATAAGCCCGAAGAACCTCTTAACATACACCATAACACCCGATTTGCCCGACCAGTCAAGATACTTTTGAACCAGGTTTGTCATACTGCCAGCAAGAGCAATCACGGCTGCATGGCCCATGCCAAACGACGCAACAAGCAAAACCGCTTTAAGCCAACTCTCGGAGGAGAGGCTGAAAACAACACCAAGAACGGGCGCAAGAAAAGCAAAGGTGCATGGACCAAGCCCTATCCCAAAAAGAAGGCCCAGCAAAAATGCACCCCACAGTCCGCCCCGCTGCTCGTCAGCCAACGCAATCCCTTTCCAGTTCAACTTGATGGCATCAAGAAGATAAAGCCCCATCAACAGAAAGACTCCGGCAAGAACGAAACTTCCCCACTCCCCCGTATCACCGAGCATTCGGCCCATGGAGGCTGTAAGTAATCCAAGAGCCGCTATGGTGCACAAACTGCCAGAGGCAAAAAGCAGGGAAAGCAGAACCGTTCTCTGTACTTTTATCCGGCCATGGCTGCTGATATAGCCTATCACAAGGGGAATGCCGGAAAGATGGCAGGGGCTAAGCAGAACGCTGAGTATTCCCCAGGCAAATGAGGCTAAAAGGGCAACAAGATAACTTTGGCTTAGCGCCAGGGTCAGTCCGGAAAATAGGGAGTCAAGCATAGAGACTTCATTGAAGTGTTAGCGGTAGCATACCCTGTTTTTTCAGGAGAGCGTCAATCTCCGCTTCAGAAAAAAATCCTTCATGGCGAAAAAATTCTTTGCCGCTCTCATCCAGAAAAACCTGGGTCGGAATGAGGCGTATGCCGTACTGTTTTGCATAACTGCTCTCCTTGTCAGAGGAAACGTTATAAAAGATAACCTTGAGCGGCTCTCCATACCTCTTTTCGAGAGAACGCATCACCGGCTGCATCAACTTGCAGGGAGTACACCAGGTTGCACCCAGCTCTACAAACGTCACCCGGGGTTTGGTAAACGCTCGCAACGGGCTGAAAAGAATGAGCATACACACTCCAACCATCAAAACCACGGCTCTGCTATTTTTCATTTTGTTGCCTCTCTTTTATCAAGAAATTAATGAAATCCCCCCTTCCCCGAACAGGAAGGGAAAAGACCACGCCTACGCGGTCTCTCCAAAATATCTCCCCTTGAACCAAAGTGAGACGTTGACCAGCGCAATCAGGGCTGGAACCTCAACGAGGGGGCCGATAACAGCCGCAAAAGCTTCGCCTGAATTGATACCAAAGGTGGCTACAGCCACGGCGATGGCAAGTTCAAAGTTGTTGCTTGCGGCGGTAAAGGCGAGCGTTGCGGTTTTGGAGTAGCCCGCGCCAAACTTGCGACCCATATAAAAGGAGAGCAGGAACATGATCACAAAGTAGATCATGAGGGGGATGGCAATGCGTACCACATCAAAGGGAATCTGGATGATGGAGCTCCCCTTCAGCGAGAACATCACAACAATGGTAAAGAGCAGGGCCATCAGCGTCAGCGGGCTGATGCGGGGGATGAACGCGCCTTCGTACCACTCCTTTCCTTTCAGACGCAGCAGTACAAAGCGGGTCAGAAAGCCGGCCAGAAAGGGGATGCCGAGGTAGATGAAGACGGAGAGGGCGATATCGGCGATGGAGATGTCGACAGCGAAGGAGCTGATGCCGAGCCACCTGGGCAGCACCGTCAGAAAGATCCAGGCATAGAGGGGAAAGAAGAGCACCTGGAAGATTGAGTTGAAAGCGACAAGCCCGGCGGCATACTCTGTATCTCCTTTGGCAAGCTCATTCCAGACAATGACCATGGCTATGCAGCGGGCAAGTCCGATCATGATGAGGCCGGCCATGTAGTGCGGCATGTCGGAGAGCAGAAGGACGGCGAGCGCGAACATCAGAATCGGACCGATCACCCAGTTCTGCACCAGCGAGAGGGCAAGCACCCGGGTGTTGCGAAAAACGTCACCGAGCTCCTCATATTTTACTTTGGCGAGGGGCGGGTACATCATGACGATAAGCCCTGCGGCGATC
>CAIQGA010000015.1 GCA_903871235.1 uncultured Chlorobiaceae bacterium | reverse complement strand
TTTCAGGTAGAGGCCGACATCGTCACCGTTTTTTGTGTCGTCGGTCATGATAAAGAGGACGGTTTTTTTGCCAAGCTTTTCATACTCGGCGTATGCTTTACGCCACTCTTCAACGCCGAGGGCAATATAGTCGGCATAGCGCTCGGTGAACTTTGAGCTGGTTCGTTCGGAGAGCTTTGCCCGGCTGGCGCTGTCGGGGAGCACCGGATGCTTTACCACGTTCTGGGTAATGGCTTCAACCAACGGATAGTCGGAGACGGTCTGGACAAAGATGCTGCCGTTGGTATGCTTCGGGGTTGCCGTTACATCGATCTGGAGCGAGAGAAAGTGGTCTTTCTGCTTGAGGCGGTTGTGGATATCCTGAATGGATTTGAACCATGCAAGGCGACTGTCGTGCACGTGGTGGGCTTCGTCGTTGATGACCACCAGCTCGTCGATTTCACGAACAATCATGCCAAGGTCAACTTTTGAGTCGTTGGTTTTACCGACCGGCCGCGAGCCGAGAAAGTAGTCTTCGAGGTTGTCGTCGTCAAAGCCGGGCTCAACTTCGTTACCGGCATAGATGCGGTGAATGTTGGTCAGAAAGAAGTTGCCGGTTTTTCGGACAATGGAGACGTTGTCCTGAATGTGCAGGGTAAGCTGAAAATCATCCTGCCAGTTCTGCCCTTCGTAGCCGTTATCGAGGAACGGTTTTTCAGCCTCAAGATAGCTAATGATTTCCCGCTTTTCGTTATCGGTGAGTTTCATAGCGCAAGGGAATAGGGACATTGTTACTTGTTCAATCAGCTATCAGAACGGAACATCTGCTTTCGGCAAAGAGGCAATCTCATGGAGCAAAATTATTTGTGATGCCGCTACTGCCATTGCATATTCGGCAATTGCAGGAGTTGCTTTTCCTCCATCTGCGCCACCATGACTCACTCCATCGCCCGCATTTCGATAAGCGTAAAGACCTGTTATTGAATCAGCAAGAGGTTTTGGTAATTGACCTTCGCCTGAACCCTGAATTTGCTTGATGACCTCCCCCAAGGTTTTTGCTTTTACCTGAGGGAAAAGAGTTCGTGCAGCCGCTTCTACCGAGCAAACGGCCTCTTTTACTGTATTTTCGTAATCAGGTCTGGTCCGATTGTTAAAGTATTGAGTGGCTTTTCTGAAATGCTTTCGTGCACTGTTCAGCCTTGGGTCACCAAACGTTGGCTCTGCTTTTGCGATCTGCTGTGCAGTATGCCCTCTCCCTCTGCGCTGAATATGACCTTGCTCCTGATCTAAAGAAAATGCCAGGTTTTCTTCGAGGAAGATACGTTGCAGTTCATCAGCCATGTATAGCCGGACCTCATCCCTCTCAGTTTCAATATCCATGTCCCTGTTAAAATCATTCCAGTGGCCCACTGCTTTTGCCAAATGAGATTGAAGGCGTTCGCAAAAATCAAAAACCTTTGGCCACGCTAATGTTTTCAATAGCTTTTCAGCAGAAAGACGGGCATTCCGAATCGATTCAACCTTTTGACTGTCATATATCTGCGGGTCTTCCCTATTAATGCGTCGCATTTCTCTATCAATCTCAATCCATCCATGGACATACCTACGGTCAACCAGATCATGCAGGAGGTGTAAAAGAGCAATACGCGCAGAATCCGGAAAATCGTCCTGTACCCACTGGGAACTAACAATTCTTCGACTGAATGGTGGTTTAACTGTCATATTCCGGCTATATAACTTGAAACAAAATGCTTATTATAAGAGCACAGCATCACCAGAGATAGCATCTCCGGTCTGACGCTCTCGACTTTGGTTGGGAGCGTTTCTTTTTTCTACCCAGCCTTTATCGACTCTCTTTTCTTCAATGGTTGACCAATCACCTTTGCCTGCGGCTTAACTCGCCACAGTTTTTATTGACACCACAGTGAGGAATAACTGAGTATCAATATACACAAGAGCTTTGACTTACAGCGGTTTTGCGGTTGATTTTTTCGTTGGTGCTGCGGAGGGCGCGGTGGCGGGTCGGCGTTTCGGTTGAGTGGAGTGGATGCGAAGAATCGGGGACGGTGCGGGAGGCGGCTTTGAAGGTAGAGTAGCTGGTTGTGGTGGCAGCGGTAATGCGTCATTCTTCATGCAGCCGGAGTGAATCAAAACATGCTTTTTTGCACAAGAAATAAAAAACGTATTATAAAGCAACGAGAGCGTGTCTGGAGTGCTTATATGCGCCACTCCCCCACTGAGAACCTGTGAACTGTAACACCATGAACCCCCGATCACCCCGAAAACTGATAACCTTCGACTGGGCTATGAAGCGCCTGCTGCGCAGCAAGGCCAATTTTGAAATCCTTGAAGGCTTTTTAAGCGAGCTCTTGGGTGAAGACATTCTTATCCTTGAAATTATCGAAAGCGAAAGCAACAAGGA
>CAIQGA010000014.1 GCA_903871235.1 uncultured Chlorobiaceae bacterium | reverse complement strand
TACTACTGAGCGGCAGGGAATCAATACCCGGTATACTCACTTGCCATCAGCATTCAATGCTACCATGGCAGTGTTTGTTGCGAGCTTCGTCAACAATATGTTCAATCCGGCCCTATCGTTTTCAAAATGACAAAACGCAACACCAAAATTTACGAAAAAAGCCAAAATTCCTCTCTTCAGAAAGGCAGGCTTTTGCCGAATCGCCGGGGCCGCGACAGAAAGACATACTGATAGCTGTCAATCAAGCTGCGGGCAATCTCCGTTTTGTCGATGTAGAGGTAATCACCCTCAATTATTTTACTGAACGTCTGTATCCCTACCGGCAGCTTTTTCATCGTAAAACTCAATTTAAACATTAGCCCCTCACAGGCACCGGCACTCCACCACAACTCCACACTTGTTTTACTACCCATTGCATGTCTTATCGTCGATCACCCGATTAACTGCATTATTTGAACACAGCCTCCAGTGTTGGCGCAGTGAGGATGGCATCACCCCATGTTTCGAGTTCGTGCTCAGATGCACTGCCTAACTTCTCCGTTGCCCACTGGGGCAGTGCACCAAAGCGACGCTCCAATTGCCTTTTGAGGAGCCTGGATTGGCCCTTGACGAGGCCCTCCTCTCTGCCCTCCTCTCTACCTTCCTCTCTGCCCTCCTCTCTGCCCTCCTCTCTGCCCTCCTCTCTACCTTCTTCTCTGCCCTCCTCTTTGCCTACGTAGTGCCTGAAAGAAAACCCCTGTTTTTTGAAAATCTGACAATCTCGCCACAATCAAAAGCGGTCTATTTTGGACCCTGCGGAGATGCTCTTACGCTTTTCAGGATATGAAACGATCAAACTACTGAATTTTGCATCGAAAAGCTTCATCACGAACGCAACCCTCCCTGCGAATTGGTGAGAAACCCTTGTTTCGGAGCCCGATCAGGCGGCTTTTTTGTACGGCCCTCGATGTCGTTTCGCATCCTGATGTGACAAGAGAACTCCGAAACGATGAATGTTGCGAGCCAGCACCGCAAGGGCGACGTAGCGCCTGAATCCTTTGATGCCATGGTCAAGGCATATGTCCAGACCATGAACTTCAAGTGCGTTGATTGCCGATTCGACAGCCGAATGCTGCCTTCTCAATTTCCTGAATTCCTGTTCAGATTCATGAGCTTTGTCGATTTGCGAGAGCCTGCCTTTTTTTGGCAAAACAACCTTTTCGAGAAGCTGTTTCAGACCCGTCTGATTATCTGGACTATGAAAACCTTTGTCGTAGCTGATAGCTCGCAAGTTTGGAAAACGCTTCCTGGTCTCTTCAATAATGGAGATAGCAATGTCGCTATCAGTGACGTTTTCCATGACCTGATGATGCAGGATGAAACGGTACTGATCTTCAATAATGCAGACTTTTAATCCTAACTCAACAGGCACACCGGCCTTGCCTTTACTAATCCACTCGGTGTGTGGCTGGAAAATGGAAAACACTTTCTCGGCATGTGGAATAATCTCTTCATTGAGCACCCGCCGACGAATTTGATCCATTTGGACTTCAGCATAAGCAACGTAATGATTCAGCTTCTCGAGCAGCAAGGGGTTGCTGCTACCAAGCTTTGAACCGGTACTCACAGCCCGTTGTAACTGGACGAGTACTGCGGCAAGATAATTCCGGTGAGCTTGCTTGATTGCCTGATCTTTAAGCGCTTTCTTTTCCGGCTTTTTGGAGGTCGAGTTCTTGAGCTTTTGTACTACACGAAGCTCTCTTTTTATACCCCGGATGTTGTGAGCTGACTGACGCCATTCGGTTGAACCTTGTTGCTCAGCTAAGAGGGCACTCACCTCAATGGTTTTGCGGGTAGCGTCAAATAACTGGCTCGTATCAGCGGGAAAGTGGACGTTGGTTTCAACCACAAATGAATCTCCTCGGGCTGTTAGAGGTATGAGATTTTTTTCCTCTTTTTTTTTACCAGGGCATGACCGGCAAGCACTACTTCATGGTTGATTCGATCAAGCAATTCGGGGGTAAACAGTCGGACGTTATCCTTGATGGTCTGAAGCTCGTAAGCTGTTTTATCCGTCCAATCGTTATGGCCAAGCATCTGGCGAAGTGTGTCATGGTGATTGACCAAATCATGAAGCCGATCGTAATCAAGATTGAGGTCCAATCGAACAACGCCAAGCACCAGGATTGCCCATTGCTCCATACCGGGACGCCCGGTATTCGGATCAGCTTTCCCATTTCCTTTTTTCCGGTCAGGACGAACCTCTTCAAGAATGGCAAATATTCGTTTGCGTAACTCCTCGTTGGTGTAAATGCCTTGAAGCCCTCGCAAGATTTTTGGCATATCATCTCGGCATTTCGGATCAAAAACAATGGCAGAAATATCGGTACGACCGAACATCATTTGGTGGTTGATGACGCTACGCATATTGGATTTCGGCAAACGAAGTTTGGAGCTGGTTTCTCTCTGAGGGTACCCTGTAACACCTTTTCTCCGTCATAAATGCCTATAATGAGGTGTTATTACGCTTTTGATCAAGGATGGCCTAAGATTTTCAAATATTTTCGATCTTCAAAAATCAATATAACGTATTATTATATAATATCATAACGACTTTTCGTTCAAGCACTACATAGGACCCTATGAAGAGATTGAACCTGCCTACGACTTCCTCATGAAGTGGTGTGCCGACAATGCCCTGTTCCTGAATGGGGTGGCCTATGAGGTTTATCTGAATGATCCTTCCCAAACTCCGCCTGAAATGCTGAAAACGCAGGTGCATCTGCTTCTGAAAGAAGGGTAGCGATACAGCCTTTGCTCAGCCCGGTTTTTCCTGAAGAACTTCATAAGCGCTCCTGCGGTTACTTCTAC
>CAIQGA010000013.1 GCA_903871235.1 uncultured Chlorobiaceae bacterium | reverse complement strand
TCCCTATAGCGAGTCCCGATCAGCACAAAAACGCCGTTGATTGGTCACTAAAAACGGTTTTTAATCCGCCGGGAAGTTGTCAAATTTTCAAAAAACATGGGTTTTCTTTCAGCCACTAACTATACACAGTACTTGCGGATGCTCGCAAAGATATTTTTTAACACTCTCCCATTCGTGTCGCTCATCAGGACTACCAAGCATTTGAACCCGTACCCTCTGGAATACTTTGAACAATTCTGCAGTATCAGCCATCAATTCCCTTACACTTTCTTCTCTAAACCCTTTCAGAACATTTTTGCCTGTACCAACTTTGCCAGACAATACTGGCTGCGTTGCCGTACAGAGTACAATTGATGTTTTGAAATACTCGGCCAGACTTTTTATGACGGAAACAATCGGCTGCAGAAATTCGGTTGGCAGCATCTGTGCTTCGTCGAGGATAATGACTGAATTGACGATGTTGTGCAGCTTGCGACATGCTGAAGTTCGGGAGGCAAAAAGCGACTCAAATAATTGAACATTGGTCGTCACGATGATCGGAGCATCCCAGTTCTCAGTGGCCAGTTTTGACAATGCGGTTTCTTTTTCCGGATCAAGGTTGCTGTGATGTTCAAGCACGGCATCGTTGCCAAATACTTTTCGATACTCGTCTGCAGTTTGCTCAATGATGCTTGTGTAAGGAATGGCAACGATGATCCGCGTTTTACCATACCTGAGCGCGTGATCAAGGGCAAAAGCCATCGACGAGAGGGTCTTTCCGCCACCAGTGGGAACCGTTAGGGAAAACAGACCTGGCTCTGACGAGGCTTGTTCCCGGCACTTGTCGAGAATGCTTGTTCTTGCGCGATTCACCGCCGTATCCTGCGCACCAGTAAGTTTATCGGCCATAAACCGTTCAAACTTCTGTTTCAGCGCTGCGAGGTCAACGTTAGCTTTGCGGGTTTCAGCCTGCTCCGGCTTCATAAAAGCTTCTGTGTCGAGAAAATCCGCATCCACCAGACATGAAAAAAGCATCCGAATCCAGACATGTACAGGCTCGACATTCTGAAACTTGCTTTGACATGGTGATGACGAGGGTAGCAACGTGTCCAGAATATCAGATGGCGGATTGCCATTGAGAGCGACCTGAAGATTTCCCAGGTTTTCCAGTCGTTCAGATAACGCCCCGCCTACACCGGCTTGATAGTACCAATCCGGTAATCCAGCATGATGGCCGGCGATGAGGTATGCAAGAATTTTCCCAATCTGCCCATTTTTTTGAACAGCGTGAAGAGCGCCAGCAGAAGAGTGATCAATCTTGCCCATCACTCTCCTCGGAATAATCCCCGTTGGCTTTGCGGATATATTTCTGCCATTGTGGATTGTATTTTCCAAGATCATGCAACAGCCCGGCTGTTTTGACCCAGTCGCCGTTGCCGAATTCGTCGGCGAATCGGGCTGCTTTGTCAGCAACCTGCGTGAGATGCTCTTTCAGGTCATGCTCTGCCCAGTAACCATCCGGATTTTCACGAAGATGGGCGACTGGTCGTAACGATTGAAGTGCCATAGAAATGAGTTGAGCCGAAAGAATAGAAAATTAAACGCGCTAACCACACATAATTCAGTGTACGCAAATGCTTCGCTAAACAAAAAAGCAAAGTGTTTTTGTTTGGCAATTTAGGTATTTGTGGTCTTGAAGGATGTCCAGATCGTTTTCGGCCTCTCTCATCAGGCTCATGGCCGAACAGGCTGGTTCACGCGGGTGAGTCGCAAGCGGGCAGAAAGAAAACAGGCAAAGCTAAAATGGTGGTCATGAACATTCTTACCTATGAAGAACAGACTGAAACCATGGCTTTTTTGAAAATGATCAACATGGGTAAAAAGGAGATTGCTGAAGGAAAATTTCAGGCGGTTGAGAATTTTTTTACTGAGATCGACTCAACCAGCCAAACATGCATACTCCGATCGCGTCTGCCTTTTTTTTCGAGCAAACGCGATAATACAGGAAATATCCAGGTTGATCTGGTGGCGGAGCATAGCTATGAACCAACGGTTTTTTTTGGGTTTGGGCCGTATTGATTGTCACCAGCCACTCCATCTGTGCATAAGAGAACCAATAGCCATATCGATCCAATAAGGGGAATCAACGTGATAAAGAAGAACCAGCCACTTTTGCCAACATCATGTAATCTTCTGATCAGTACAGCCAGGCTGGGAAGAAAAACAGCAAGGGCATAGAGAAAATAAAATACTCCATAAGGAAGTTCTCCGATCGTCGTTCCAATGACATTGTCAATAACCATGGCTGCAATGACAAAAATGAAATTGAACAATGCAAACATCCAGTACTCTTTTCTTCCGGCCCTTCCGTTAAAGTCGGTATACTGTTTTAATGCTTTTACATACCAATCCATAACTCCTCCCTTTGTTGCTTGAGTTGAATGCAAATGCTTTGCTTCCATCGGTCACTGTTTGCAGTGAATCTGAATAAAACAGAGCGTATTTTAGCTCTAATATCTGCAATGCTTGAGTAATTATCTAATTTTTTGCTTGAAAGAGTTTTTGGAACGGTAGACAAGGTGGTAAACCTTTTTTGCGGCGGAAAAGAAAGATTTTGGGATGTCATGAAGGCTCTTCATTTCAAGAAGTTAGAGCCTTCACGGCATTTTGTTTTTCAGGAACCGGCCTCCCATTCGGCGAAGAGGGCGTTCAGCTCCTTGCACAGTGCGTGGTAGCCATCAAGAATTTTGGCGGTCTCATTCTGGCTCTTCTGGTAGAAATCTTCGTTGGCCATGAGGGTTTCAATCGACTCTTTCTTTTGTTCGAGCTGGTTAATTTTGCGCTCAACCTCGTCCATCCTCTTTTTGTCTTTTTTGGCAGTGGCGCTTTTTTTGGCCTGCTCTTTCTCTTTTTCGGTGGCTTTTGCGGGTGCGGCCTGGCTTTTTTGCTTTTGGGCGGCATCCAGTTTGCGCTCGGCTTCAATTACTTTTTCGGCTGTTTCAAGGTATTCTGCGTAGCTGCCGAGGTGGAGTTGCAGTGAGCCGTTTTTTATTTCAACCACCTTGTTGACCAGACTGTCGAGGAAGTAGCGGTCGTGGCTGACAATGAGGAGGGTGCCGTCGTAGTATTCGAGTGAGTCGATCAGCATCTCTTTGGAACGCATGTCGAGATGGTTGGTCGGTTCATCCATGATGAGCAGGTTGGAGGCCTGGAGCAAAATTTTTGC
>CAIQGA010000012.1 GCA_903871235.1 uncultured Chlorobiaceae bacterium | reverse complement strand
GCGAATCAGTTGTGAACCCCTTGAGGTCAATTGCAATATCGATTTCAAGCTCCCTTGAAAGCGTAGCCACATCGTTGTCTGACTGGTTCCGCACATCAAAGAAACGGTCAAATGAGGCTGCAACCCGTTTTTTCATCTCATCTTGCTGGTAGGGGCCAAATGAAAATGCACACAGCTCAAACCGTGATCGGTCATGCGCCTCAAAAAGCTCCGCCATCAAGCGGGTCGTTGCATGATCATGGAAATCGGCCGAGTAGTAGCCAATCCGGATTCTCTCATGCCGGGCGCGCCTGCAAATTTCCGGAAGCGCGTGATTGGCAGGACATCTTTCCTGCACAAAAATTTTTGCAGCCTCTTTTTGCAACACTAAAGAATCAGCTATTGCAAGAAGAAGAAATGGTGGTGATACCTTTTCGTAATGCTCAATTTTTTCGACAAGATGACGCGTCTGGTTGCCAAAAAACTGCCAGTCACACATCTGCATCTTCGTATGCAAGCATATTCCAAATAAAAAATCATAGTCTGGGTTGAGCGACAACGCTTTATCATAACTTGACAGTGCCTCATCATACCGCTTTACTTTTTGCCGCGCAATACCACGATGAAAGTGAGCTGTAGTATAGTCGGGCTTGAGCGCGATAACCCTGTCATAACTCAACACCGCCTCTTCATCCCGATTCAATTCGAGCAATATATTCCCTCGATTATACCAAGCATCCACATCATCAGCATTAAGTGCAATTGCCTCGTCATAGCTCCTTATCGCATCCTCATACCGTATCAGCTTCTTCAAAACAAAAGCACGATTATTATAGGCATCAGCATAATCCGGCCTGAGAGCAATTGCCCCATTATAATTTGCAAGCGCCTCCTCATAGCGTTGTATTGCCATGAACGCATTCCCGTAATTATTCAGTGTTTCAGGGTGAGCAGGATTAATTTTAAGCGCCCGATCAAATAACGCAACAGCCTCTTCGAAACGTTTTTTTTGTGCCGCAATTGTTGCAAGAAGCTGCAACGCGTCGAAATGTTCCGGCTGATCGCGCAAGATCTTTTGATAGAGCACTTCGGCCTCATCAAAATGGCCTTGCTGATGCAAAACCAGTGCGGATTGTAACTGAGCAGCACGATCATCCCTTGCTGACAGAGTTGCAGATGGAACTCTCCCCTTTTGCTCTAATTTTCCTATCAAAGGGGTGCAATCCTTGACTGAATTCTCTGTTCGACTGCTCTTGCCATGCACAGAAGAGTATTCGATAACCAAATGGTCAGGCAGCAAATCAGCCTGATATCGCTCGTACATTTTCGTATAGGCAATTTCAATATGCCGGGCAAAGCGTTGCGTATCAAACAGGGGCGTTGTCAGGCGGTTTTGCTCCAGCTTACGATGGATCAACGCCAACTTTTGCGGATGACGCGCAAGCTCAATTGCAAGAGCCTCATACTCTTCCTGCGTGGAGGTGATGAGTTCCGGTAACTGAATGGCGTGAAGCAGACTGGCTGCCACCCTGCCGGCAAAAGCTTCGCCCAGGCAGGTCAAAACGGGTAAACCTGCCCATAAGGCATCACTTGCCGTCGTGTGGGCATTGTAGGGCAACGTATCCAAAAACAGATCGGCCTGGCGATGCCTTGCAAGATGCTCCGCAAGAACCATACGCGGTGCAAAAATCAGCCTTTCGGCATCAACACCTCTTGCAATCGCCTCACAACGCAAATTCTCCGCAACTTTTGGATTATCCTCAAGGAGCCAAAGCACACTCTCCGGCACCTCTTTAAGTATCCGCATCCAACTGTCAAAGGTTGACGGGATAATTTTGTAGTTATTGTTGAAACAGCAAAAAACAAACCCGTTTTCCGGCAGTCCGCACTCTTTGCGGGTAAAAATTCTCTCTGCTATGCGACGCTTTCTGTCGTTGACTTGATAGCTGTCGGGGAGATAAACAATTTTTTCAGTATAGCCATACTGGCTGCTTTCCGGTATCAATATCCGGTCAGCAATAAGATAGTCAATATACTCCGCTCCCATAGTTCCAGGATAACCAAGATAGTTAACCTGTATCGGCGCTGCACGCAAGGCAAATATCCCGGTGCGCGAATCGGTTGTGAACCCCTTGAGGTCAATTGCAATATCAATTTCCAGCTCCCTTGAGAGCATAGCCACATCGTTGTCTGACTGGTTCCGCACATCAAAAAAGCGATCAAATGAGGCTGCAACCCGTTTTTTCATATTATCTTGCTTGTCAGAGCCAAATGAAAATGCAAACAGCTCAAACCGTGATCGGTCATGCGCCTCAAAGAGCTCCGCCATCAAGCGGGTCGTTGCATGATCATGGAAATCGGCCGAGTAATAGCCAATTCTGATTCTCTCATGCCGGGCGCGCTTGTAGATTTCCGGAAGCGCATGATTGGCAGGACATCTTTCCTGCACAAAAATTTTTGCAGCCTCTTTTTGCAACACAAAAGAATCAGCTATTGCAAGAACAGGAAATGGTGGTGATACCTTTTCGTGATGCTCAATTTTTTCGACCAGCTTATTACACTGATGATCAAACGTACTCCAATCACCGGTCTTCATCCTGAGATACACACTTAATCCCAACAAAAAATCATAGCCCGATTTGATTGTAAGTGCCTTGTCATAACTGACCGCCGCCTCTTCATAACGCATCAATGCCTTCAGCACATTTCCTCGATTGTAGTAAATGTCCGCATTGTCATGGTCCAGAACAAGAGCCTTATCATAACTCGCCAGCGCCTCCTGATAGTGCTTTAACGCTTTTAAAACGATTCCGCGATTAAAGTAAGACTCCGCAACATCCGGCTTGAGTGCAAGAACCTGGTCAAAGCATGACAAAGCCTCTTCGTATCGTTGCAACTTCATAAAAGCAAAAGCACGATTCCTACAGGCATCACTATTATCAGGATTAAAATCCAGCGCAACCTCGTAACTTACCAATGCATCTTCATAACGCATCAATCCCTGCAACGCATTGCCACGATTATAATAAGCGTCCGCGTGATCAGGCTTGAGTACAAGAGCCTTGTCATAACTCTCTACAGCCTCTTCATATCGATTCAGTTCAACAAAAACACTTCCACGATTATTGTAAACATCCACAAAATCCGGATGGAAAATGAGAGCATTCTCATAACTCAACAAAGCCTCTTCGTATCGCTTAAGCTCAGTTAACGCATTGCCACGGTTATAATAAGCATCCGCATAATCGGGCTTGAGTACAAGAGCCCTGTCATAACTGGCAATAGCATCTTCATACTGTTGCAACTCCTTCAAAACAATACCACGATTATGGCAGGCATCCGCATCATCAGGATTCAAGAAAAGAGCCTTGTCATAACTCGCCAGCGCCTCTTCATACCGTTTCAACCCCTGTAAAACCAAACCACGATTATTGAACGAACTGGAGTGACTAGAGCTTATTTTAAGCACCTGCTCAAACAACTCAAGAGCATATAAAAAGTTTTTTTTCTGGGCGGCCAGAGTTGCCAAAAGCTGCAACGCATCAAAGTGATTGGGCCGCCGACGCAAAATCTCCTGATACAAGCCTTCAGCTTCATCAAGACGACCTTGCTGATGGAGAGCTAATGCCGCCTGCAGCATGGCAGAATAACTGTCGTTTGGCAGGAGAGATGTTTCCGTGCAAGTTTCAGTCTGAGCGGAAGCCTTCTGCCCTGACTTCACCTTTTTGGCTCTGCGATGCTTCATAGAGCACGTTGGGATAATGAGCTATTTTCTGATATGGCTTATCGCATCGGCCTGCTGTGTGAAGAGATCGGTAAAAATACTCATGACCGTACGCCTCCTCACCTTGATATTCATCGTCACCGACATACCTGACTGAAGAAAAAATTTTCGGCCATGAACCTCGAGATACTGTCGTTCAAGCTCAACCTTGACAGGAAAATGATAGAATTTGATGATATCATCAGGTGCCAGCACATCAGAACCAACCTGAATCACCTTCCCTTTGATGACGCCAAATTCCGCCGAAGGAAAGGCGTCGAGCCGCACATCCACCGGCAATCCCTCAACAATAAAACCGATATCCTGATTTGAAATGAAAGCCTTGGTAGTCAGATTATCATCAGGAACAACTTTGAGAATTACCTGACCGGAGCTGACAATCGTCCCTTTTTTTACCTGAAGGTCAAATACGGTACCACTGACTGGAGCCGTTATTGATTCATACCCTGTTGCCTGACCCGTCATATACCGCTGCTTGCTGATCTGCTCAGAAAGGTCTGCAATCTGTGCCTGAAGCTTCAGCACATCCAGTTTTTTCTGTTCTACCTCAAATTGCGATACTGCAGCCGTACTGAGCAGAGAACGGAGTTTCCCAAGCAGCACCAACTCTGTCGCATACTGCTGGCGGGCATTGGCCAGATTAATCTCCAGCGACTTGAGCTTCGACTCTTCACCAACCGACAAAACAGGTACAAGCTCAAGGAGCACCTCCCCCTTTTTAACCCGCTGCCCATCATCAACACGCAGTATGCTCACCTCTCCCTCAATGGCCGCCTGCACCTTCTTGACTTCACCGGTCGGTTCAAGTTTTCCTGCCGCCGGAATAGAAACATCGATTTCAGCAACCGATGACCAGACAATAAATCCAAAAAAAGCAAGCACAAGAATCCAGAGTATTGCCCTCGGCACAAAAAGAGACTGGCTGAACACCTCTCCCTGACCGATCAACTCATCAGCAAACGGATTTTTCATCAAGCAATTCCCTCCATAACAGGAATTGAAAAAGACTGTTTTTGAAACAGCGAATAATAACGTCCCTTTCTTGCCATAAGATCCTCATGGGTACCAGCTTCATCAATACATCCATCATGGAAACAGAGAATCATGGATGCCCCTTTCACCGAATTAAGCCTGTGTGTAATAAACAAAACCGTCTTGCCCTTGAATGCCGTAATCATATTTGCCGTCAACCGGCTTTCAGTATCTGCATCAAGCGCGCTTGTCGCTTCATCAAGGATGATAAGGCCTGGATTCTGCAGAATGGTTCTTGCAATGGCAATTCGCTGCCGCTGACCGCCAGAGAGTGATGAGCCTTTTTCACCAACTGGCGTATTGTAACCCGTTGGCAACGCCATAATAAAATCATGAGCCTCGGCAATTTTGGCCGCACGAATAATATCAGCATCCGTGGCATCAGGATTTGTCAGGCCAATATTCTCCTTGACCGAAACATTAAAAAGCATCGGATCCTGGGGCACAATCCCGATCTGGCTTCTGAGCGAGTTAAGCTCAACCTTTCCAATATCGTAATGGTCAATAAAAATCCGTCCCTCTTCAAGCGGATAGAGCCTCTGAACAAGTTTGGCAAAGGTACTCTTGCCCGATCCGCTCTCTCCGACGATCCCCACAAATGATGCCGCAGGGATAGTCACCGTCACATTTTTCAGCACCATCGGTGATTGCTCCCTGAAACGGAACGAGATATTTTCACAGAAAATTTCACCTTTGATGATAGGAAGAGGAATCTGCGACAACTGCTCCTTGCCACCCTCTTGCGGAGTATCAACAATATCGGCAAGGCGTTCGAGTGACATGCCTGTTTCCTGAAAATTCTGCCAGAGCTGGGCAAGGCGCATCACAGGGCTCGTTATATAACTGGCAATCATACGGAATGCAATAAGCTGACCAAGGGTCAACTCATTGTTCAGCACAAGAGCGGCACCGGCCCATATCACAATAAGCCCGGATGCCTGACTGAGAAACGAATTTGCGGAATTGGCAATGGTACCGGAAACTACCGGCTTGAAACCCTCCTTCACATAAGCGGCATACTTTTCCTGCCAGTTCCAGCGTGCCCGCAACTCAATATTCTGTGACTTGACCGTCTGAATGCCCGAAAGCACCTCAATCAGATAGGCATTTGTCATACTATGGCGTACAGCCTTTTCGCGCAACTGCTTTCTGATAACCGGCGATAACAGAAAGGTTATCAAACCAATTGCAGGAACCACCGAAAGAGCCATTACCGCGAGCTTCCAACTGAAAGCAAAGAGAACTACAACATAGACAAATGAAAAAACCGCATCAAGTACAACACCGAGAGCCGTACCCGTTAAAAATTGGCGAATATGCTCAAGCTCGCCAATCCGGGAACTCAATTCACCCACTGGCCTTTTTTCAAAAAAACGCAACGGCAAACGCAAAAGATGATCAATCACCTCAGCCCCGAGTGCAACATCAATGCGATTGGTAGTATCAACAAAAAGATAGGTTCTCAAACTGTTCAGCACCGCCTGGAGCACGGCAATGGCAAGCATGAAGGTGCCAAGCACATGAAGCGTCGAGTAACTGTTCTTGACAATGACCTGATCGATAATGACCATGAAGAGAAGGGGATTAACCAACGTCATGATCTGGGTAAAAAAAGAGGCAATCATCACCTCGCCAAGCACCATACGATACTTTTTGATAGAGGGCGCAAACCAGTCAAAACCGAATTTTTTTTCAGGAGTATCCTCCCGCACATCAAGCACAAGCGCCTCCCCCGGATGATCCCACTTTTCCTGAAACTCTTTAATGCTCATCACCCTGATGCCAGACGAAGATGGTACTGCCAGCGTAACCGACTTTGATGAAACCCTGTAAAGCAAGGCATAACTCTTGTTCCAGCCAATAAGGGCCGGAAGCTTCAAGCGCGCAAGAGCTTCGAAACCGAAACTCACCACCTGCGCTTTCAGACCAAGTACCACCCCTACACCTCCACAATCCTGCAGCGAGATTTGACCATTCCTCGAATACTGGTTTCCTATAATGCTCTCGATCAGATCTTTTTTTACAGGCACATTCATATACTTGCCAAACATAAGAAAACAGGCACTCGTCTCCTCAACGGTACCCTGCCCCCTGAAAAAAGGAAGTCCTTTTGAACTGCCACTCCCCGGTTCCTCTTCCCTCTGATAACTGAACCCCTCCCTCTGCTGCGCATGTTTAGGCGCAACCGGCGCACTCTCCAATGCAGCCATAACCGCAACCGGTTCAACTCCCTGAGCAGGAATTACCGTGCCCCCCTCGACCTGAAGAGGTGACTCCATCTTGATGCACGACAAATCAAGCCCCACAAGACGCATTGACTGTGCTCCCGATATTTCACCCGAAGAGGGGCGATACTCACAGCCAATCGGAAATGCAGGGTCATCACTCCGGCTGACAAACCATTGATGCGTACTTTGAGGAATCACCCTTCTGAAACCGGTATCGACAACCTGTGCCGATTGAAACAGATGCAGGGCAAGCTCCTTGATTCCCGAAAAGCCTGACTCAAGCATACGCGCCTCTCTTCTTGGGTCATTACTGTAGATGTTTTCCAGAAGTGCACACATTTCTGAAGGGTCACTTCTCACCTGCAGCAGATCATACAAAAACGAAAACTCATTAATCACCCTGCTCAGCGCTGACAAGGGAATCCGGAGGCAAGTGGTCTCTTCGGAAGCAGTAACAATCTCCGTTGGCTGGCGACGCATCAAACTTACCCAGCCAAACAGCTCTCCGGGACCGAGAAGCCTCAGCGTCTGCACGGCCCCGCTGCCGCTCTCCTGATAAAGCGAGCGTACCCGACCCGAACTGATGATATAAAGGAACTCCGGCAGCATCCCCTTGCTGATAATCGGCTTCCCTATGGTGTAAAATTCTACGGAACAGAGATCAGCCAACACTCCAATCTTATCTGCAGCAAGAGCAGAAAAAAGAGGAATTTCTTCAATAACCTTGCAAAGAGCCGCACGATTCTCGACGCTTGTAGTCGACATAATCAATTTCCTTGTAAAAAAATAACGTCACCCATCTTGACATCCCCAGGGTTCAATAAAAAAATGAGAGCACCTCTTCCTTTACCCATTCAAGAAAGAGTTGCTCAACAAGAGTGTGTTTCATTGCATCATCAAGCCTGGCGGCTCTTTTCTCGTGCAACAAGGTAATCACTCCAAAACCGTCAATGATCATCGGCGGATTGACCACCCCCGGTTGCGCAGTTGAGAGTACTCTTGCCAAGACAGGATGTAACTGCTTCATCTCCATTGGACCAATGCGACCACCACTCGCCGCCTCCCTTCCCTCTGCATAACGCGCAGCAAGGGAATCGAAGCTCTCCTCCCCCGATTCAAGACGAAAAAAAAGCTCCCTCGTGAGTTCATGATTTTTATTGCGCAGCATCGAAAAAAGCACACTGTCAAGACCAGCTTTCAATTTGAGGAACGCACTCCCTGCCAGCGGCACAAAACGCTGCTCCTTGAAGAGCGCCAGCAACACAGGACGACTGATAAAAAAATCAATGTCCTCCTGCCTTGTCCCCTCATAAAGCATTTGAGCCCTCTTTTTCTCTAAAAAAGCGGCATCAGCAGCCAGTTCAGAAGCATAATAGTCCGTAATTGCCTCAACACTGCACCCCAACGTACGCAACGCCTTGTCAATAACCATCGCGTCCATCACCTGTGGCCACATATTATGACCTGACAGCAGCGAAAGCACATCATCACCCTGCAACTCCCTCTTCCCGACATTCACAGCAACAGACATAACTCAGAGTAACCGCAATAATTACAAAAAAAATCTCTTCCAGCCAAAGCAAATCATGCCCTGATCACATTTGCAAACGGACTCCTGCAGGAATAGATTCACGGTCCGGCTCTTCCATTGGCGGCAAATCCCCCTCTTTTATCTGTGGTATTGGAAGATTGATATCTCTCAGGCTCGGCATATCTCCGCGAACCACACCCATAGTGGTCAGCAGTTTGCCCATGGCAGCCAACGTCCTTGCTTTCGCTATCGTAAGGTCAAAAAAGCCATTGAAAAAAGCACGACGAGCCTGATAATATTCGTTCTCCGTATCGAGCAAATCAAGCAAGGTTCGTTTTCCAATCGTGAATTGCTGATGGTACGCCTCCCTTACCCGCTCCATACTCTTGTAGTGAAGATCAAAATACTTCAATTGTTCGGCTATCAACAATTTCTCATTATGAGCAATTGCTACGGTCTGTCGCAACTCAATCGCCGACTTGTCCCTCAAATCAATTGCGCGATACATTTTTTCCCTGTACTGATGCACTGAGGCAAGATCGGAACCTCCATTCAGAATATTATAGGTCAAGGCAACCTCAGCCACACTTTCATCCCGCCGGCCATCAATACCATCCAGATTCCATGACCAATCATGCCTCGCCTTGAAATCGACCTGCGGATAAAATTTTGATTTCTGTACATCCACCGCATATTTCGCAGCACGAATATCAGAAAGAGTTGCAAGAAATCCGTAATTGGACTGATATGCCTCCCTCAGCGCTTCAATTGCCGTCTTAGGTATCGCCTTATCGGGCAAGATCACAGGAGCGAGGGATAGTTCCGGCAACTCTCCGATATAACGCTGATATCGAACACTAACATCGTGATAATTGCTCAACTCAATAAGGTAGTTCGACTTCGCCAGAGCAAGACGCGCCGTGATCTGCTCTATATCCACCCCGGCAGCAACTCCGGCACGAACACGGCTATTGATAAGACTATAAATTTCCTGATGGTAGTCCAAATTTCTTTTTGCAATAACAAGCATTTCACGATACCGCAGCACATCAACATAGGAACGGAAACTTTCAAGACCAATATTTTCCATAGAATCCATAAACTCAAAATAACGAGCCTGCCCCGAATATTTCAAACGGCACACCTGACTTTTCGTGTAGAAACCGTCAAAAAGCATCTGGGTCAGTTCAAGCCGGGCACCTCTTCCCCAGTAATGCCTGTCAATACTCTCCGACTTAAGCCAATGACGCCCTGCATCGGCAGTTGCATCAACCTTGGGCAAATACCCCCCATAAGCGACATGCTGCTCCTCATAGACGTCACGAAAAGCATGGAACTTTGCCTTGATTTCCGGATTGGTATTGAGCGCCTCGGTAACAGCCTCACTGACCGTAACCGACTTCGCATTAAGGGTTTGTGGCAACCCGAGGAAGACCACTATAAGCCCTGCGGCAAGGCTCTTTAAGGTTCTGTTTATTGTCTGCTTCATGAGCGTCAAAAAAAAATATGGTTGAATTTTACCCGTCTCAAGTTATAAATCCTAACACTGCTAATACTGAGAAACCGCAACCGCATTATCGGGATCATTCTGAACATAAACAGTTGCGCCACCACCACTATATTTCGCCATCGAATAGGAATGCCCATCAACCATATAAAAAGCTGACGTCCCTTGCTCCATCACACTGCTCAATGCAACAGAATCCTCACCTGTCCCCAAAATATAGAGTGTGTTGGAACTGGCGATAGCTGCGACATCTGCAACATCAAGAGAAATTATACGATTTACTCCTTCAACAGTAAGATCGATAATCTCAAGATCGCTGATGCGCGCTACCGTTGCCACATCAAAGGTGATATCTTTGGATGACGTAAGCAACAGTCTATCGTTACCGCTACCCATATGATAGTCAACTAAAGAGGTATCAAAGAGCAGGGTATCATCGCCTGTCGTCGGCAAGGCATGAATGGTTGAATCAACAACGATAACCGAAATTTTTTCGCCACTGGTAGAAGAAACCACAGTGCCGTCATAGTCCGTAATCTTGTAGGATAAAAGTACATCAATGAGTTCCGTTGTATGAAGAAGCGGACGATAAAGGGTAAAAGTATAACCGGCATCCAGATTTGTAGGATTCGTGATGGAAACTGTACAAACCGTCAAACTAGGGTTTTCGCCATCGTTAATAAATCCTGTAACGAAGGTACTGTCCAACGGAGTTGCACCATAATTAAACTGAATTGGGTAATCACCCGCTGCAATTCCGGATGGATCTCCCTCAGCAATGGATGCTCTTAAGGCGCTTGGGGGACTCGAATTATTAAAGGTCACCTTATAGGTATCTTTCCCGGGAATCTGCGAAAGTATCCCGCTTGTTTCGGTTGATGTTACGCCTGGAACTATTATAGTTTCATAGAGAATACCACGCGTTGCTGTACCGATTACGGGAGCTGTATCAGCTACAGATATCTCTTGGGTAACTCGGGATGTTGAAACATCGCCGTCAGCATCAGTAATTTTATAAGAGAATGTGTCGATTTCTGGCAAATTAACATGGGTGACGATATCAGGGGTATAGCTCCAACGGCCATCGCTCCACACTTGCAAATTGCCATATCTTGTCTTGACTGATGTAGATCCTCCCTTTGCAACAGTTGCAGGCGTTGTCGTAAGGTCACCGATTTTCTCATAAAAATAAAACGCATGTATCCATATTGGTAAATCAGCACCTCCCTTGTCATTAGCAAGAAGATTTGCTGCACCAGCAGAAGTGCCGATGGCCGCTGCACCTTCAATAACAATAATTGGAGACTGGCTTACCGGTATCGGAATATCGTCCTGCACGGTGATGAGCAGCGCACTGGAGCCAAGCGTTATCTGGTCGCCGTCACGGTCTTTGGCCTGTATCGCGCTCGACAGGTTCAGGTCGAGCAGCGTTTCGGTGTTGTCGCCATAGGTGTGGTCGAGCTGGTCGTGCAGCGTGAAGCTGTAGGAACCGCTGGTCGTGTCGGTGATGGAGAGCGTGAAGATGGCACGG
>CAIQGA010000011.1 GCA_903871235.1 uncultured Chlorobiaceae bacterium | reverse complement strand
CACCATTTTTACCGGCTGAAAATATACTACAGGCGTCGGGAAAAAACAAGCTGCAAAGATGTTTTATTTGTTCTTTTTTCGCAGTGTTACCCCTGTGCTGAAAGTTGCCGGAATATCGCTTCGGCTACCGGAATATCTTCCGGCGTTGTAATTTTAATGTTGTGATAGCCGGTTTCAAAAATTTTTACTGGCTGCTGCGGAAAAAAGCGCTCCACCAGTGCGGCGTCATCGGTTGCATACCACCCCTCAAGTTCAGCCTGCTCGTGTGCCTGGATCAGCAGGCCGCTTCGAAAACCCTGGGGCGTCTGTACCTGGAGCAGTTTGCTGCGATCAAGGGTTTCACCAAAAAACTCCGGATTTTCACCGACAAACTTAATGGTATCTTTTGGCCGGTTTGCCGGTACACAGGCGCCGTAGAGCATCGCAAGGCGCGAAATTTCGTCAATCTCTTCAGGGGTGATAAAGGGACGAGCACCGTCATGAACCAGAATGGCCGCCGCAACAATGCCTGTCGTGCGCCTCTCCTTTTCCAGAGCTTTGATGCAGTTATAAACGGAGTCCTGCCGCTCCGCCCCCCCCTCAATAATGGCTTTCAGCTTGCTGATGCCGGAGGTTGCAGCAAGAGCCTCAAGTATTGCCTTGTTCTCCAGCCTTGTAGCAATATAAATGGCCTCAACGGAAAAGGCCATCTGAAATGCCGTCAAGGTATGATGGATAACCGGAAACCCGCCGACTTCGAGCAACTGCTTGCTCTCTCCACGCTTGAGTTGCATTCGTTTTCCGATACCGCTTGCGGCTATAATGGCTATTGCGTGCATAAGAGGCTTAGTTGCTCAGCAAGTGGGTTAATGAATAAACATGGCATCTCCGTAGGCCAGAAACTGGTAATCCTCCTTGAGTGCGCTTTTGTAGGCCTCCATAAGCAGCCGGTGTTCGGCAAAAGCGCTGACGGTCATCAGCAGTGTGGTTTCAGGCTGCTGAAAATTGGTCAAAAGAGCATCGACCACCTTGAACTGATAAGGGGGATAGATAAATTTGTCGGTCCAGCCCCGTCCAAATTTTATTTTTCCATCAACCGTAGCATTAGCCTCAAGCACACGGCACGTTGTTGTTCCGACGGCAACTATCCGCCCGGTTTTGTTGACCTTGGTTTCATTGATCTCCATAGCCGTCTGGTAGGGAATATTGAAATATTCCGAATCCATCTTGTGCTTTGAAACATCTTCAACCTCAATGGCGTTGAAGGTGCTCAGACTCGGGTGGAGGGTGATGGGGAGAATCTTTACCCCGATTTTCTTGATTTTTTCCAGAATCGGCATGGTGAAATGCAATCCTGCCATAGGGGCAACTACAGCTCCTGTTTCGGAGGCGTAAACCGTCTGGTAGTCCTCTCTGTCCGATTCACCGGGTTGGCGGGTGAAATAGGGGGGCAGGGGAATGCTGCCAATTCTGTCGACAAGGCTGAAAACATCAATGTCCGGATTAAGGAACCTGATGGTTCTGCCCCGGGAGGTGGTGTTGTCGATGACCTCGGCAACCACATCTTCGTCAAAGTAAATTTTGTTGCCGACCCTTACCTTTCGGGCCGGATCAACAAGAACATCCCACAATCCAGCCTCTTTGTTGAGCACCCTGAGCAGGAAAACCTCGATTTTTGCATCGGTTTTCTCTTTTTGACCAAAAATTTTGGCAGGGAAAACCTTGCTGTTGTTCAAGACGAGCAGATCCCCTTTTTTGAAATAGGAGACAATATCTTCGAAGTGTTTATGTTCGATATCTTTTTTTCGCCGGTTCAGCACCATCATCTTGCACTTTTCTCTGGGCGAAGAGGGCTCGTCAGCAATTTTTGTTTTAGGCAGGGTATAACGAAAGTTTGAAAGGCGCATGGGATCTTCAATAAGTCAACAAAAGGTCAAAAAAAACATTAAAATCCAACACTGCAATATAAAGCAGAAAGCTGGCTTGACGCCAGCCTCCTTGCTTTTTTTTATACTTTTTTTATACCGAGGCCGAGTGGTAGGCAACTCCTTTTTCCAGGGTGATATGCTGTCCGGCAACACATGCAGGGGCATTGTTATCTTCAGCCTGAATCAGGGTGACCACAACATCGTTTTGCGTAATGGTTACGGCATAACGGTTTTTTCTGAAACAGACGCTCAGCGAAAGTTTTTTCCACTGTGCAGGGAGATTCGGATGCACATTGATTTTTTCATTGTAGAAAGAGATGCCGGCAAAATAGCGGATCACTGTATCAAGCGTTCCTGCCATCACGCCGCAGTGGATGCCTTCCTGAGTGGTACCTCCCTGGGTATCCTGAATATCACTTTTCAGTGCTTCAGAGAACCATTTCCATGCCATCTCCTGACCATCCTGCAGATAGCTTGAGATGATGCTGTGAACCACCTTGCTCAAGGTTGAGCCGTGACTTGTCCGTGGTTCATAATAAGAGTAATTGTTTCTGACAAGGGTCAGGGCGTCAGGCACTTTGTATCCGTTTCTTGCCAGCAGTTCTGCCACCTCTCCGGGAGAGAGGGTATAGAAGGTCATCAACACATCAGGCTGTTTGGCAACCTTGTACAAATCAGGCGAATCGCCTTCAGCTTTCAGTATCCTGTCCATACGGTGGATATTGCCATATCGGGCACGGTAGTGAGACCAGTCAAGCTCCTTGAGGCTGTTGTAACCGTCAAATTGCTCCAGCACACCTTGTTCGTCAATCAGAATATTCAAATGGCTGCTGATTTCACGCCATAGTTCAGGCTCACCACTCTCAAGATTAATCTTCGCAGCGAGCGCTTCAAAGAGGGCCGGATCCATTCTCTTGCCAATTTCAGCGGCCTTGTCGAAGAGCCAGATCGCCATGATGTTGGTGTAGGCGTTGTCTTTCAGCCCCTCCTTGCCGCTTCCGGGAAGTGCCTCATGAAATTCGTCAGGCCCCATCACCCCTTCGATATGGTATTTGCCGTTCTCGGGTTCATATGTGGCAATTGATGCCCAGAAGCGTGCGATCTCAAACATCAGCTCCGCACCGTACTCATTGAGGAACTGCGTATCGTCGGTGTCGTAAATGTAGCGCCAGGCGTTGTAGAAAACCGCTATCGAAACGTGTCGCTGCAGGGAACTGAGATCGGGGCCCCAGGCGCCGCTCTTAGGATTGAAATGGATGATCTGTGTATCTTCGCGGCCATCATCGGCAGTCTGCCATGGGTACATTGCTCCCTTGTAGCCATTGTCACGCGCATACTCCCTTGCTGCATCCAGCCGGTGGTAGCGGTACATGAGCAGCGCCTTCGAAATTTCAGGGAAGTGGCGGTTGAAAAAGGGAAGAATAAAGATCTCATCCCAGAAAATATGGCCACGATAGGCCTCACCGTTCAGGCCGCGGGCCGGCATTCCTGCATCAATGGATGGATTGTGCGGCGAAGCGGTGCACATCATGTGGAAGGTGTGCAGGCGGAGCAGTTTCTGGCTGTAGCGGTCGCCTTCAATAACCAGATCAGCTTTTTTCCATATTGTATCCCAGGCATCGTTATGCGCCTTGAAGAGCGAATCAAAAGAGTCCTCGCTTTGCAGTGAAAGTCGGGCTGCTTTCAGCGGATCAATACTCTTTGAGTCAAGAGAGGTATGAATCGAGGCCAGTTTTTCAATGGTGCAACCTTTGTTCGGATTGAGTGACACCTTGAACAGTTCGCCGATATAGCGGTCGCTGCTCAACGTTGAACTTATAATAGCCGCAGGCTTGCCGTGGCATAAAATTCTTGTTTTGGTGCCGGTTACAATGTCGTAATGCGATACATTGGTACGGACATGAAGCAGCATAAGTCCATCTTCCGAGAGACCCTCAACAGCCTCCAGATGATCGCTTGTAAGCTCGCTGTAACGGGCAACATTTTTGTTCTGCACCCTGCCGTCAATTCCTGAACGGAACTCGACTTCGGCGCTGTAATTGACCGGCTTCAGGGTGAATTTCAGCGCACAGCGATGCGGATCGTCCATACTTGCAAACCGGCGACTGCTGATGCTCGTTATTCTTCCCAGGTTGTCCTGGATGACGAGCTCCCGCTCCATGAGGCCGTTGCGCAGGCTCATGTTCTGGCGGTAACTCAAAATCTTTTGCCCAAGTGGTTCAATGAACTCTCCGCCCCCAATCCTGAACTCGACGGGGAGCCAGTTAGGAGTATTGACAAAGTCATTGTTGAAAACGGTCTGGCCATGTACCTCCGAAGGCACCCTGTTAAAAATTCCAGCAATATAGGTACCGGGGTAGTGGTGGTTTGAGCAGGAGGAGCTTTCATAAGCACCCCTTACGCCAAGGTAGCCATTGCCGCATGAGGTCAGGGTTTCGCGCAGCTTTTCATCTTTAGAGGAGTAATCGGTATAGGTCAAATTCCATCCGTCAAAATCAAGACCCTTCTGGAACCACTGCTCAATCTCGTTATAGGTGATTTCACCAAGGTCACCGACAACAATATCAGCACCCTGTTCCTTCAGTTTCGATCCTTCGATATCGCGGGCAATACCAAGCACCATACCAAAATTGCCCCGCGAGCCAGCCTGAACGCCGGAGATGGCATCTTCGACAACAACGCATTCATGCGGTTCCAGACCAAGGTTCTTGGCCGCCATGATGAAAATATCAGGATTCGGCTTTCCTTTCAGACCAAGTTCGATGGAGACTTCACCATCAACACGAGTCTCAAAGAGATGTTCAAGTTTGGCAAGCTTCAAAATAAGCTGGCAGTTGCAGCTTGATGAGGCAATACCGATTCTGATCCCTTTCGAGATAAGGACATTGATCAGCTCAACCGATGAGGTATAAACCTCCGGTCCCTCCTTTATGAGGATTTCGGTAAAGAGGCTGTTTTTACGGTTGCCAAGACCACAGACCGTATTCCTTTCTGGATCATCGTCCAGTTCGCCAAACGAAAGGTCAATGTCGCGCGAAGCAAGAAAGCTTTTAACACCCTCCATCCGGGGCTTGCCATCCACATATTTGTGATAGTCGTGGGCAGGATCAAACGGAAAGTAGGATCCGTTGTTCAACTCCGCATAATTCTTGAGGAAAGAGTTAAACATCGACTCCCATGCAAGACTGTGCACTTTTGCTGTGCCAGTAATGACTCCATCGAGATCGAAAATTGCGCCTTTAAAAATGTTGCTCATACCAGTAGTTAAAATATTATCATAAAGCAAATCGTTTTTACAGGGAAAGCAGACCAAGTATGGTCAGGAGAATGTCGGGGTAAGGCACCGTAAAGCTGTTCGGGCAGATCTCTTCGATTTGCTTTTTCAGCGTATCATCCTTTGTAACAAAAACCGTCCAGACATCGTCAAACATTTCCATCGCTTTTTGCAGCATTGGAATGTCTGAAGGAGTATCGCCACACACAAGGGCTGAACCCCGCGTAGCGCACAGGCCAAGTTTGCTGCAGATAAAGGAGAGTCCGTCACCTTTGTCAAAATCCTTGATTGGCGATTCACCGGAAGCCACATCGATGGTCAAAATAATCTCAATGTCGAGGCCGGTGTCTTCAATTCTGAAATTTCGGCCACTCGGGTCTATCTCCCTGACAATCCCTTTTACCTTTTCAAGAAAAGCAGCAGACTCGTCATCCTTGATGGAGTGGCTGATATCCTGTCGGGCAACTGTGGTCTGGCCAAACTTGATCTGCAGGGCTGAACCGATAAAGTTGAATTTTTCAAAATCCTGTTCCTGGAGCAGTACCACCATACGCTCGTTCAAAAGGTGGATCAGTTGCTGCTTTTTTTCTTCTATGGGGAAGCTGTTAAACTCACCATTGAGATCAATAAACTCTCTTCCCTTTGATCCTGCGTAAATAAACGTGTTGTCCGGGTTGATTGAAACATTCAGAATACCAAAATCTTTCAGTGGGGCGGAGGTAATGAAAATTGGTTTGTCGCAGCGGTTCTTGGCAAAACGAGTGAGAAAGACGGAGTTGTAGATGGGCTGTACCGAGGAGCGGTATCGTCCGCAGTAGTTGTTGGTCGTTCCATCGCGATCGGTGATAAAGGCGTCAAAGTGCTTTCCTTTCAGCAGGGAAAATCCCTCATTGACATAGGTACGGAAATCGGGAATAAATTTTGCGAGGTATTCGATAAACTTTTCTTCACCATACTCAAGGTAGTAGATGTCCTTCTGGAGTTCCCTTATTTCGTAGGTCAGATCGACATGAATCTGTTTCAACCCGTCAAGGCGCAGGAGCCGCTGTCCTGTGTCGTCATCGATATAAATTGTTTCGAGTGAGTAGAGCGCGTTTTTCAGCGACTCCACACACGATTGGCCAACAACTCGCTGCTTAATGATGTTGTTGACGACTGGCGCCCGCAATTCACGGGTTTCGGCCTTGAGCTGATAGAGCTCTTTTAAGGTGCGGATATCCTGTAATGAGATTGAGGTGGAATAGGTGCTCAACTGACGCTCTTTAAGAATACTCTCGTGCATGGGTTACCGGTAAGGGTGTGATGAAGGAGTAATACGTTCCTCAATTTAATCAAAATCTTTCATAAACCCTTATCAAAATTTCATTAAAAACAAAATCAGCATAAAATAAACGATTTCAGGGTCGGCTCAGCCCCCAAAACGCTCCTTCAAAAGGGCAAGAATCCTGTTGTGAATTACAACAACGGAATCAAGGGCATTGAGCAAGACAAAGCGCTGGCTGTTGATGCGTGCGATGTCGAGATAGCCCTGGCGGACGTTGCGGTAAAATTCAATGCCTGAACGCTCCATACGGTCAAGCTCGTCGTCCTGGAATACGAGAGGGATTGATGTTTTTGAAAATTTCCTTTTCATCGCCTCTTCCGGCTCAAGATCGAGATAAAAGGTGATGTCGGGAGTGATGCCGCAGGTTGAAATTGCAATGATTGAGCGGAGCACCTCCATGTCGATACTGCGGCCATAGCCCTGATAGGCGGTTGTTGAGTCAAAAAAACGGTCGAGAATGACGGTTTTTCCGCTCGCAAGGGCAGGCAAGAGCACCCCCTGAATCAGCTCGGCTCGGCTTGCTGAAAAGAGAAGCAGTTCTCCGATCGGGCTGATTTCGTGTGAACTTTCAAGAAGGATCTGGCGAATTTTTTCAGCCACGGCTGTGCCGCCGGGCTCCCTCAGGGTGAGCACCTCAACACCCCGGGCATTCAGGGCGTGGAGAAGCTCTTGTATCTGGGTTGATTTTCCTGCACCATCAATTCCTTCAAAGGATATCAGCATTGAGTTTTGTGGAGAGTCATGCTTGTAAAAAATGGACCTGGGCCGATGCGGCCCTTAATGGGGCTGCCCCGTTGGTCGTATCAAAATTTCATTGACATCAACATGCGCTGGCTGGCTGACAGCATACATCACCGCACGGGCAATATCATCCGGTTGAAGTTCTGCGGTGCAGGGTTTCTGCAGATTGTCCCAGAAGGGTGTATCGACCACTCCCGGCTCTACCAGGGTGACGCGTATCCCGGTTGCCGCCATCTCATTGCGGATAGCCTGCGCCATGCCGGTGACGGCCCATTTCGTGGCCGAATAGAGGTTTCTGATGGAGGTGACACGCCCTACTACAGAGCCGGTGATCAAAAAGTGCCCGCCATTTTTTACCAGTTCAGGCAAGGTAAGCCTCGCTGTAGCGGCAGCGCCGTAGACATTGACCATCACCATCTCTCGCCACTCTTCAGGTTTATCATCGCCGCCATAAAAGGTTGATCCTTTCGAAAAACCGGCATTGGCAAAAACAACATCAATTCGGCCAAACCGGTTCAGGGTTTGTTCCACCAGATTAACTTGTGATTGCCAGTCAGCAACATCGCAGGTGACAGCAAGCGCCCTCTCCGGGCCAAGCTCCGCCCGCAAACGCTCCAGTTTTTCAGTAGAACGGGCGGCAAGCACCACATTGAAGCCTGCATCAACTGCGCGCCTTGCCGTCGCTTCACCGATACCGGTTGATGCTCCGGTAATAAGAAACACTTTGCCCTTCATATCGTGTATCGTCATGGTTTGATGCTGTTCAGTGCACTGTGTTTGCGTCCGTAAAAAAAGTAGATCATAAATCCCAAAATCAGCCACACAATCAGTCGGAGCCAGTTTTCAGCCGGGAGTGAGAACATCAGCATGAGACAGGTGAGAATACCAGCAATTGGCACAAAAGGCACCAGGGGAGCCCTGAAAGGACGATTCGCCTCCGGGTGTGTTTTTCGCATAATGAGCACCGCGCTGCAGACCACAACAAAAGCAAAGAGGGTGCCGATATTGACCAGCTCGGCCAGCAGGCGCAAGGGGAGAAGGCCACCCAGCAGGGCAACAAAAAACCCGGTTAAAATGGTTGACTTCCAGGGAGTCCTGAATTTTTCATGAATCGATCCAAAAAACGATTTTGGCAGCAAACCGTCACGCGCCATGGCAAGAAAAATCCTCGGCTGGCTTAGCATCATCACAAGCAGGACTGAGGTGATGCCAGTGATGGCTCCAAGCGAAATGAGCAGTTGTGCCCAGCCGATTCCCACCTGCATGAAGGCGTTGGAGACCGGAGCGTCAATACTGATCTGGTTGTAGGGAACCATGCCGGTTACGACAGCAGCCACGGCAATATAGAGGAGTGAGCAGATGACCAGTGAGCTGATGATGGCAATCGGGATGTCTCTCTGCGGATTTTTTGCCTCCTCGGCATGGGTCGAAATGGCGTCGAAGCCGATGTAGGCGAAAAAAATCATGGCAGCCCCGGCAAGCACCCCGACAGGTGAACCACCAGCACCCGGTTCACCGAGAACGGTGTGGCCGAAGAGACTCAGTCCTGAATAGCCAAAGGGGGCAAAGGGTTTCCAGTTTTCCGGGTTGACATAAAATGCACCAAGCACAATGACCAGCAACACAATGGCAACTTTCACGATCACCATCCCGGCATTGAATCGGGCGCTTTCGCGGATTCCTTTGACAAGAATCACCGTGACGACGAGGGCAATGAGCACTGCCGGAAGATCAAACCAGGCACCGGTCAAGCTTAAAAAACCGGTTTCAGGGTCAAAATCGAGCGGAGCATTGGAAAAGAGGTGGGGAATACCGATGCCGAATATCCCAAGAAAATCCTGAAAGTATTTCGACCATCCGTGCGCCACCGTCGCCGAAGCTACGCCATATTCAAGAATCAGATCCCATCCGATAATCCATGCCATCAGCTCCCCGAGGGTGGCATAGGCATAGGTATAGGCCGAACCGGCAACCGGCACCATCGAGGCAAATTCCGCATAGCAGAGCGCAGCAAAAATACAGGCAAGAGCCGCAACGGCAAACGAAAGCGTTACGGCCGGGCCAGCCTTGTCGTGAGCGGCGACACCAATCAGCACAAAGATACCGGTACCAATGATGGCTCCGACCCCAAGGCTGGTCAGGGCAACCGGCCCGAGAACCCTGTTCAGCCGGTGCTCGCCATCCATCTCACCCAGCAACAGTGAAAGCGGTTTTTTTCGGAAACTGTTTTTCATGCTACGAGTTCCTGCGGTTCATGATGGTGAGAAAATAGACCAACTGCATAATGGCCTGGGCCGCAGCCGCAACGTAGGTGAGCGCAGCCGCATTGAGTACCGCATTGACTCCCTCCATCTCCGCGCTCGATACAATACCCTGTGAGACCAGCAGCTCTTTTGCCCGACGGCTTGCGTCGAACTCCACTGGAAGGGTCACCAGAGCAAAAAGCGCCGTAGCACCAAAAAGGATGATTCCCGCCCACGCAAGGGTTGTGCCGATGGTTCCAGCAAGGAACATGCCTGCCATAAAGATAATGGGGCCGAGATTGCTGCCGATTGAGACCGCAGGCACCATGATTGAGCGCAACTGCAGCGGCATGTAGCCCGTTTTATCCTGAAGGGCGTGGCCAGCTTCATGAGCCGCAACACCCACGGAGGCAATGCTCGGCAGGCGGTAGACCTCGTCACTCAGGCGCAACGCCTTGTGGCTGGGGTCGTAATGGTCCGAAAGCATCCCCTGGGCAGTTTCAATGGTCACATTGCCAAGTCCGCTGCGCTGAAGAATTCGTCGGGCCGCCTCTGCACCGTTGATGCCACTCTGGGTGCGTACCTGTGAATATTTTTTAAAGGCAGATTTCACCTTGAACTGCGCCCACAGGCCAAGCAGCATGGGTGGCAAAGCAAAAATAAAATACAAAGGATCAAAATACATGAGCGTAACTATCGTTTATCGTTGAGTGTAAAAAAGCACTTCTATGACAAAAAATTCCATAAGGGAAGCTTGATTGTGGCAAGCTCCCCTCTGAAATGAATTTAGAAAAAAAACGGGAAAGAGCAGCAGAACTCTTCTTCTATTATGCAGTTGCGTTGCGCTTTGCCTGCGTTTTGGTGTGATCAAATCACAGCGGTTTTCATCTCCGTAATCTTGCCGATGCTCACCCGACAGGTAACTTGCGGGTTGTTGCCTCGCACTCCAGTTGTGGAACCTGGCTGTACTTTCCTTTTTTCAGGTCGGCGCGAACTTTGGTCAAGAGTGCAGTGCGGGAGAGGGAATTGTTGCACGCAGCCATCTCCTTGCAGAAATAGTAGGTAAAGGCTCCATGCCAGCCGCCGGCGATGTTGGCATCCGCACTCGTCTGGTCGGCACGGCAGGCTGCCCAGAGGATGTTATGCACAATGCCTTTTTCAAGAAATCCGTGCCGAAGTCCGCGTGATCGCTTCTGATCAACCTCCTCGAACGCTTCAAGCGAGGGAGGTGGCAGGTAGCGGGGTGTGCGATCGAGCAGCATGTCAATGGATTTCAAGCCAGAACCGCTGTGGCAGGTATCAAGATAGACCTCCAGAAGCACACTTGCAGGCAACTGGATAAAGAGATCACGCAGTTCATCGTCGAGGATGATGTGGTTTTTGTCCCACTGGTTACCCGCCTGGGCAAGATCGTGGGGACAGAACGCTTCGTCGGCACGGTCGGGCTCATCACCGCTAAGGTCGGGCACCTGTGTGCCATGGCTCGACATACTGAAGATGAGATAGGAGTATTTGCCCGCCTTTGCGCCATCAACCATCGCCTTGAGGTTGGCGATAATGTTGGCTTTGGTG
>CAIQGA010000010.1 GCA_903871235.1 uncultured Chlorobiaceae bacterium | reverse complement strand
TCAACGATGATCCGCATGAGATGATCAAAAGCGTCTCGTAATTCCTTTATTGTCTGTAAATTTGAGCGGTAATCAGGGTCCACCTCCTCAGAGTATAATATCAGGGACTTTGCCTGCATATAAAGAGATGCGAGAACTTCTAATTGAGCAATCTCCTCTTTTGAAAATCCATTCTCATTTTCTTTGCCTGGCGAAATTCCCATTATTTTTTCATCTCTAATAAGGAAGTTTCATGTTTTTTATGCGGTTTATACGCTCCTCATATTCTTTGGCAGTATAGTACCGCCCGGTATTGAGCCTGACAGAACCTCTGTTGCTGTCGGAGTAAAGCCCGGTTTTCGCTCGATCAACATCGGCTGTTGTTGAAAAGCCCCCATAACTCATATCTATAACTTCTGATAACCTGTCAATATCAAGGCTTTTACAGACAATGTTTCGAGTTGTTTCCGATACTCGAATCGTCATACGTTCCCCACTTTTTTCGCTGAAGATTATTGTTTGTTTTCAGTATATATAATTTTAAGAAAAATAAGTTAAAAATCATTCAACAATAATACTTTGGGCACAGTAACCTCCTCACTACCCCAAAATAACCGTTTGTATCAGCATTTGGTTATTGCCATAAAAGGGCACGTCGGTCGTGCCAAGCACTGAAGGCGAATTCGTTGATGTTGCTCCCTTTCCCGATATCCTGATTGACCCATTTATCGAACATCGTTCATACCCTCCTGATCGGAATTTTCGCAGTGCTCAATGCCTGCAGCCTCTTCCAGTTGCCTCTTCAGCTCCTCTTTTGAGGGGAGATAGAGCTGATACTTTGAGGCAAAGATATTTGAATCCTTGGGGAGGGTCAGCTCAACCAGAGCATCATGCTTGCGATGGCACAACAGAATGCCAATGGTCGGCAGTTCATCCTCCGTTTTAACATAGCGGTCAAAGTAGTTGACATACATTTGCATCTGTCCCAAATCTTGATGCGTCAGCTTGTCGCGCTTGAGGTCAATGAGCACATAACAGCGTAACAGACGATTGTAGAAGACCAGATCAACATAAAAGTGGTCGTTGTCGAAGGTGAACCGTCTCTGGCGAGCTTCAAAGAGAAACCCCTTGCCGAGTTCAAGCAAAAAGTGTTCGAGGTGGTCGATAATGGCCGTTTCAAGTGCATGTTCCGAATATGCGCTCTTCTCTTCCAGATCAAGGAACTCAAGCACGAAAGGGCTTTTGATCACATCCGCCGGTTTTTCAATAATCAGCCCCTTCTCTGAGAGCTGCCTGATTCCCTTCTTGTCACGACTGAGCGCCAGCCGTTCATAGAGCGATGCCGCTATCTGCCGCTCAAGCTCTCGGGCACCCCAACTGTTTTCGCGGGCTTCAATTTCGTAGAAGCGTCGTTCATTAGCGTTCGATATTGTCAGCAGAGCAACGTAATGTGTCCATCCGAGAGAGAAACTACCTGCCAGTGTTGCGGTGAGATCCTGAAGCATTTTGGGAGCAATGGCAATTGTATCAAAAGATATAACAGGCACTGCCTGTTGAATCTCTGGCAAAGCAATTCGAGCATCTGAAGATTGGGCAGGCACTGCCTGCCCAATCTTTTTGTAAGCCAGATAAAAGGTACGGCACTGCCTGAGGCTGGTCGACGAGATACCTTTCAATCCAAGGGTTTTGAGTTCTCTGGAAAGCTTGTCGATAAGACGTTTGCCATAGAGTTCCACGCGTTCGGCACCGCCCTGCTCAAACTCCACAATGTACCACCCGAAAAGCCAGTTCCGGATCACAAGAGAGGTGTCGACCGAGCGAGCGGCTCTTTGCTGCAACTCATGGTGGGTCTCTTTGAAGAGGGCAAGTAACTGTTGATAGTTCATGAATACTGATCTTTAAAGTACAGACGCCATCTTTGGTGTTACAGGCTTAATCGTTTTTAACAGTTTATCTTCTGATTTCGTGGCATGATAGAGATCCCATCGCTGTTGGATATTCATCCAGTAATCAGCCGACATGCCAAAAAATTTGGCTAACCGTAGTGCTGTTGCCGGTGTCACACCCCGCCGGCCATTAATGATTTCATTGACCCGCTGATAAGGAACATGGATAGCGTCAGCTAACTGACGCTGAGTGATTTCCATAGGGTTCAAAAATTCCTCCAGCAGCATTTCTCCGGGATGAGTCGGTGCCCGATGTGTTGGTATGCGTATCATAGTCGCTTTTTGTTGGCTTTTAATGGTAATCAGTGATTTCAACATCCTCCGGCCCAATGGAAGACCATTGAAAGCAGATTCTGTATTGGTCATTTAACCGAATATTGAACTGTCTTTTACGATCGCCGGACAAGGATTCCAAACGGTTTCCCGGGGGAATGCGCAACTCGTCAAGGGTAAGAACAGAATCAAGCTGATCAAGTTTTCTGTACGCCTGTTTCCATAATACTGTAGGACAGATTCTCGCCGTTTTTTTTGTCGGATTTCCGTTAAAAATATCCTCAGTTGCCCGATTCTTAAAAAGAGTGTATCATGTTAACACGGCTATCATGCTATTTTGTTCCAAATTACACAAAATCCTGAGATAGTCAAACGAGAAATAGCCCGTGAGGCATTGCATAACGTCAGAATTCATCGGTAGATTCGGTGGATATCTCCATGTTGTAAACCCCGGTGTGCCGGTTTTCCGATGAATTTGGTTTGCAAGAAAATCGCTGAACAGAGCCAGTTGCTGATGGCCGTGCACGACATCCTCCGTATCGTCAAAATCCAGGACAATGACCTCGGGAGGCTCGACATACGAAGCGAGAAAATGATCCACAAAACCCTCAGCAATCCGATAGAGATCACGACGGATAATCATGTTTTCCAACCTGCTGAACGTTGGTTGACTTGCTAAATCAAGGCCGCTCTCAGGTAAACGACCTTGGTCGGCATGCTGCTGATGCCACCATCAAGATCCAGAGCAACTTTTATGGCGAATAATTCAGGATAAATATTTTGAAATATATCTGTACTTTATAGCTTAAAAAGTTGGCACCAGCTTGCAAAAAGTATTAAAACATGCACTCGATCATGCCAAAATCAAAAAACCAGTAACGCTTTATTGTTTGCGGCACTCTTATGTAACTCATTTACTGGAAGCAGGAACGGATCTACGTTACATGCAAGAACTATCGATACCCACGTATGCGAACAGAGTTTACTGAAAATTTCCAGTCCCTTTGACAATTTGTAAAAAATATTATGCACCTCAAAGGTGTATAAAGCATGCCAGAATAGCTGGCTTTATACACCTTTTGGTGGGATATGGTGCATAAATAAAGGAGTTACCGGCAACCCTATGACCGACATTTCTGCAAGAAACGAACAGACCATAAAACAAAATGTATAGAGGTTTCAACATACAACTTAACTTGAACCAAGACACCGCATTTCGGGACTTACATGCGATTGGTCAGCAACTCTATGCTGACAACTTGCAGCAAGTGCAGTTTACTCTCAATACATTTGTAAATAGCGACAACTCATTAGACGGGACTTCAATTCAGAATTTTTGGTTTCCGCAAATTGAAAGCGATATTTTTATTTCTCATTCACACAAAAACAAAGACACAGCAATTGCATTAGCGGGTTGGCTTTGGTCTAATTTCAAACTGAAAGCATTTATTGATTCTTGTATTTGGGGATACGCTGACAACTTACTTAAAACGGTGGATAATGCTCATTGCTGGAAACGAGACCGAGGAGTTTATGATTACAATTTAAGAAATCATTCTACAAGCCATATTCACATGATGCTATCAACATCATTGACAATGATGATAGATAAATCTGAATGTCTTTTCTTTTTAAATACACCCAATGCAGTAAAATCATATGGTGAAACAGACAAGACAGAATCAGCTTGGATTTATTCAGAAATAGCAACAACAAAAATCATTCGGAAGCGTGAGCCAAAACGCAAAGAAAGTATTGAGGAAAAATATTTTAATGCCGATGGAGGGGAAGTAGAAAAGGCAATTAAAATTACCCATGATATTGATTTGAGCCACTTGACTTCAATCAACCTTAACAATTTGACAAAATGGGAAGAACAAAAAAACAGAGCGGAGCATCCGCTTGATACACTTTACCGACTTCATCCACCCAAAAAAATAAGTAACCAACTTTTGAAATAAATGGGAGATGCAAAAAGAAAATATAATGCCTTTGTCATTCGCTTTAAGAAGGGGCTTAAAAGAAAGTTTCATAGTGTCGCAGAACTCATGGCAAAAGGATTCACAGACAACGAATATGTTTCTGTATTCAGAGAAATATATTTTGATGACTGGAAACAGATTGAGGAGTATCATAAATATTACAAACAAAAAGATGAGGAGTTACTTGTATTTCTCAAAAAGAAAAAGATTCCAAACCCACAACCCCGATATGGTTTTGGTGAGCCAGAAAAATTTGTGTTGCAGTCAAGTTACTTCTTGCTGGTAAACACTAGAAAGAAACATGATGCGAATGAAATTATAAGTGAACCCGAAAGAGAAAAATTGAAAAAGGAATTGTTGGAGGCAAGTCAACGAAAACATGATAAAAAACTTCGTGTTCAAAACGAAAGAAACATTACTATTCAAGAGGTTGAACCTGACTACTTAGATAAACTTGAACAAATAATATTCAACTCTTCCGATTTGATTAAACGATTGAATGCAGTTAAAGAAATTTCAAAATATAAAAATGAAAAGACCATTCAGATGTTATACGCTGTATTGTCAAAAGAAAAAGATTACTTCATAAGGCAAATGGCTTTCCGTAGTTTACAAAGATTCGGACAGGTTGTTTTTCTTGATAAAAAAGGTATTGGTAAGAAAACAAAAACAAATCGTTTAGAAATGAAATTAGGAGAGTTCAAAGAAGACCTTGGCAAAAAGCCAGATGATGTTTTGAGAGAGATAAACGAAGACACAATTCAAAACTTTAAGACCTTTGACATATTCTTATCACACAGTTCAAAAGATTTGCCACAGATTATAAACTTGGTTCGTGAACTAAACAAAGAGGACTTAGTTGTTTATGTTGACTGGATTAGCGACAGAGAAGATTTAAAAAGAACTGATATAAATAGCAATACAGCCGAAGTTATCAAACACAGAATGAATTCTTCTTCGTCATTGATTTATGCTTTTTCAAGTAACTCAGTAAAATCCGAATGGATATATTGGGAAGTCGGATTTTTTGATGCACTATTAAAAGGAATTTGTCTCTTTGATTTGGACAACAATCAATTTCAAGACATCCCAATATTTATGAAAGCATATCCAGTATTAATTCATCAAGACAATAATTTCATAGTTCAATTTAATGACAGCAAAATAAAACTTACAGAATGGCTACAGATAAAAAATTAAAACACCTTGAGTTTATCCAAAATGTAATCACCCGAATGAATTCCAATTCCTTCCTTATCAAAGGATGGACTATTACTCTTGTTTCAGCTCTGTTTGCCCTTGCAGCGAAGGATGCAAATGTGAATTATGTTCTAATCTCCTACATTGTTATTCCTGTCTTTTGGGTTCTTGACGGTTTTTATATTTCAAGAGAGAGACAATACCGAGACCTTTACAAAGTTGCTGCTGCAAAAGATGAAAGTGTTATTGATTTCAATATGGATGCTTCGGAGTTCTGTAAAGGAAACCGAACATGGATTGCAGGAATTTTTTCACAAACACTAATTCCGTTTTACGGAATTAGTGTTGCTACAACTTTAACCGTAATGTTTCTTATCAAGTAAGAATTGCAATGGCAAAATCTATTTTTATCAGTTGTGTTCATGAGGACAGTCACAGGATTGACTCTATAAAAAAATGGGCAACAGACAAACGACTTGGAGAAATTGTAATCACTCACGAAACAGAGGATAAAAGGCAACAAGGCAAAGAAGCCGTTAAGCAGCATATCAAAAGTAAAATTCAAGGTGCAGCCGTAATTTTAGTCTTAGTTGGACAAGACACACATAATCATGATTGGATTGAAGCAGAAGTCGAGCTTGCAAATAGTTTTCACAAGGAAATTATTTGCGTTAGAGTTCCACACACAACAGGAGCAGTTCCACCTCTACTGACAAAGCACCGACTAATCAGTTTTGACCCAGACGCAATTAAAAAACTTGTCAGCTAAATGCAAACGAAACAACTTCGGACATACAGCAGGGCAGCCGGTAACATCGGGTTTAAGAAATTGGCGGTTCAGTGGTTAAATGAACATTCTACCTCGCATCAACATTTGTGGTGGCTTGACAGTTTTGTGCTCCGAAATCGCCAACTTCTTAAACCCGCAAAACGTTATCGGCAACCCTAGCCGACCAAGTACACAAATAAACAGACAATGAGAATTAAGAAAATACAACTTAAGAATCAGCAATTCCAGATTTGGCCCGTACACCTTGAATTCATTGGTGTTTAAAATTTGACTTTCGTAATATTTTGAGTATCAAACAGTATTATTTCGTATATTTCCGGTAATTGTCTTACT
>CAIQGA010000009.1 GCA_903871235.1 uncultured Chlorobiaceae bacterium | reverse complement strand
TGATTGTGTATGTAGCTAATCTGTATTACTTGGGCTGTTTTCATCGAAGGATGCGATTTATTTTCGGTCAGCCAGATTCGCTTCAATCAGCCGCCGTTCCTTTTCGATTTCCAGTCGAAGTTCCTCTTCCGTCGGAAGGAATTTGAGATATTTCGAGGCAAATATCTGCCTGCTTTCATGCAAAACCGAATACTTGGCGACCGCCTCACTCTTGTCGGAGCAAAGAATCAAGCCGATGGTTGGATTGTCGCCTGGCACTTTAAACTGATCTTCAAATAAGCGGACATAGCCATCCATCTGCCCAACATCCTGATGGGTAAGTTTGCCAAGTTTCAGCTCAATCAACAAAAAGCATTTCAGAATGTAGTTGTAGAAGACCAGATCCACATAAAAATCATCATCATCAAACCTGATATGTTTTTGGCGGGCGACAAAGGAAAATCCTTTGCCCAGTTCCAGCAGGAAGAGTTGCAGGTTGCCGATAATAGCCTGCTCCAACGTGCTTTCATGCAGATTCGGATTGTCGGGCAGGTCAAGAAACTCAAGCACCATGGGCGATTTCAGCACATCAACCGGTCTGAATTGCTCACCTGCCAAGCGCTCGCGATTAGTCGCCAGCAGCCCTTGTTCCCCATGATGAGCAAGAATCCGTTCATAGTAGGAGGTTTGTATCTGCCGCTCAAGTTGTGTTTTATTCCAGCCACACTCAATGGCTTCCTGCTCGTAAAATTCCCGTGCGGAAGGTTTCGACACTCTCATCAGAGCACGATAATGCGACCATGTCAGTTGCGGGGAAAAACCTTGTTCCAATCTGCTGTGTCCCACAGGAGGGTTCTGACTGACCTGCGATTCTCTTCCTGGCAGGGAGAGTTTTGATATGCCTGTGAATTCTCTTCCCGTCGGGGAGAGAATGTCGAAACGCTCGTCATAGACTTGGTAAAATTGCCGAAAATTCCATAAAGTCTGAGCAGCAAAGCCTTTTCCATATTGTTTGGTCAATTGCAAGGAAAGGTTTTCGATTACCTGTTTTCCGTATTCTGCCCGCTCTTTGCCTTGCTGTACTTCAACAACTATTTCCCGGCCAATCAACCAATAAGCCGTGACCATATTGGTATTGACTGACCGCACCACATTGGAGCGAGCCTGTTCAAGAATCTCGACAACTCGATCAAAGAGGGCTCCTCCGATTGTTATTTCACGATCTATCATTGCTTCTTTAATTTGATTTCAATTCAGCTCTGCCAGAAAACCGCTTATGGTCGTAGAGGACAATAGGCCCGCATGTCCGGTTTATATTAAAAGGGATTTTCAGACGAAGTTACTCTTTTGTTCGAACGCCATGAAATCTTTCATGTAATCGAGGGTAGTGCAGTCTGGAGTGTTCTCTTCTCTATTGATAGAGTGCATCCCTTAGCGGATAGTGATTTTTTAAGCGTCTTCTAAAACCAGATACCCCGTTGCTTGTGGCGGCAAGTGAAGCTCACGGAAGTTTCAAGACATCGGAAGAGAGGTTCGTGATGTTTTTGACTGACAATTTTGCTATTTTGTGCCTGTGACCACCTTAGAGGGATCGTATAATTCGTGGGGATAACCTGAAAAAAGCGTTGCTTTGGATAGCTTGGTATTGATGAATGTTCAGCGACTGGTAGCCAATAATGATCTGGTTATTTCAAGTCATGGCTATGAAGAGCTTGCTGCAGATGATATTTTTGTTCAGGATGTTCTGCATTCAATCAATAGTGCGGTAGTGGTTGAGGACTATCCGACTTTCCGTAAAGGAGCGTGCGTTCTTGTACTGCAAGAGGATCAAAACAGGCAACCTGTCCATGTGGTTTGGGGAATTGCCCAAGGCAAAGTATCTCCAGCCGTCCTTATAACCGCTTATCGTCCAGATCCCGATAAGTGGGACGATCATTTCACCAGGAGGAAAAGATGAATACCAGAAAACATACAAAGTTTGTTCATGAAGGGAATTATGCGGCAGAAGTTGAAATTGAGATCATCGATTCTGAAGATGGCTGGGCACCGTATATCAGCCTTGATGATGCGTTAAAACTTGACAGTGTGAGAGAAGCATTGAAATCGGGAGATGTTGCTACTGCCAGTACATACGCGAAAAAGGTCTATGCATTATCGACTGTAGCCGCATGAATTCTCTTCAGGGTTGCATCGAAAAGTGTCGTATTCAATCCACCTCTCTGGATCCAGAGGATAGGGTGGCTCGATTTTTTTCTCATGCCATCCTTTATTCAGACTGAATATCGTACTATATTCAGTCTTGAGAAACAATGAACAAGGGTAAAGATGCATATTACTACCGACATAAAACCGGTCACCTACCTCAAGGCAAGAGCGGCTGATCTTCTCGATCAGATCAACGACACGCGTCGCCCGGTTATTATTACCCAGAACGGTGAGCCGAGAGCTGTTCTTCAAGACCCGAAAAGCTATGAAGAGATGCGCAATGCGCTTGGTTTGCTGAAACTGCTTGCCCAGGGTGAAGAGGATATCCGCAAAGGGAACATTCGCCCGCAAGAGGAGGTATTCAGTGACCTTGAACGTCTGTTGAAAGAGCAGACCTCATGAGTGCAGGTTACAGTGTGTTATGGACTGAAGTTGCTGAAAGGGATCTGAGGGAGATTATCGCCTTTATTGCAGACGATACGGTGCAAAATGCCTTGCATGTTCTTGAAAATATCAAGACAAAAGCTGCGGAATTGTATGCTTTCCCCGAGCGAGGCCGGGTTGTTCCTGAGCTTCATTCCTGCGGTATTTTTATTTATCGGGAGCTGATTGTCTCCCCGTGGAGGGTGTTGTACCGGATAGCCGAGGGCAATGTGTACATAACAGCGGTGCTCGACAGTCGCCGCAATGTCGAAGATATTCTTCTGCATCGACTCATTCAGTCGTAATTACTCATACCAGGCCCCACATCTTCTCACTTACCCCTGTTTTCTCCAGTAGAAAACGGTATCTACATTGTATAACAAAAAGTGGAGATAAGTATGCTTGCAAAGGTTCAAAAATGGGGCAACAGCCTTGCCTTGAGAATACCGAAGAGCTATGCACGTGAGGCTAAACTGGAAAAAGATACGGATGTAGATATTTCCCTGGTAGAAGGGCAACTCGTTATCCGTCCTGTGGTCACTGTTAAACCAGATCTCGCTCACCTGCTTTCCGGCATCACGGAAGATAATCTGCATGATGCCTGCGACACCGGTGAAGCTGTCGGAAACGAAAACTGGTGATCTTATGACTTATACTCCAGATCGTGGTGATATGATATGGATTGCCTTTAATCCACAAGCAGGGCATGAACAGGCAGGACGTCGCCCGGCATTGGTACTCTCTCCGGCTGCGTACAACTCCAGAGTTGGGTTAGCGCTTCTTTGTCCCATTACCACACGGATTAAAGGATATCCGTTTGAAGTGCTACTCCCCGAAGGGCTGAAGATCAACGGAGCGGTCTTATCTGATCAGGTAAAAAGTCTTGACTGGAAAATCAGGCAAGCTGAGTTTATTTGTCGTTTACCGGAAGCAACACTTGACGAAGTGCTGCATAAGCTGAATACGTTATTGGGTTGAGAGAGACCTGGCTCCGCTTCACTCATGCCAAAGCAAGGCAGATGGCATGTTCGATAATAATGTATTCCGCAGCATTGAGTCGCCGAAGATCAGCCTTCACTAACGGCAGGTGCCTTGCGGCCTTGTCATTCCTGTTTTCAATCCTCATCACCTCCTCGCTCGATGCCATCAGTTCCAGTGCTTCGCTGATGGTTTGCTGCAAGTGTGGCGAGGGGCAGGGGAGCCCGGAAATCGTCTCATTGTAGGCCTCAAAGCAGGCTTGATCAGCTCGTCGAACAATAGAGCAGAGCCGTTGCTCGTCCATACCAGGGTCTCCGGCACAGCGTTCGAGGATGACGAGCAGCATCGTCCTGAGCTTCTCTTCCGCGTATGGTTGATAGGGAAGAGCGGGCGATTCACAGAGCCTGAAGAACTCATCATCCGAGCTCTCCCTGACCGGACGCCTCTCTTCCACCAGGTTCCCGAGTGAAATACCCAATGCTTCAGAAAGTTTTTCAAGCTCCTTGAAACGGACATCCTGACTCCCTGACTCGATTTTGGTTATAGCAGTCCTCGGCAGCTCAACCCGCCTTGCAAGCTCTTCTTGCGACAACCCCTTTGCGCAACGGATCAGCTTGATCCTGTGTCCAATATTTTCGTGTTTCATTTGCTTTATGATA
>CAIQGA010000008.1 GCA_903871235.1 uncultured Chlorobiaceae bacterium | reverse complement strand
CCCCCTGGAAAAGCCATGTATTCGGTGGAAGAGGATGGATATTTTGCTTGCTGCCTGAGCTGCTGTTGGGTACCTAAAGGGCATTGCGCACAAGGATATCTGTGGTAACTCCCTGTGCAAGTTTTTCATACAAAAACCTGGGAGAGTTGCCACCGGCAAGCACCAGTGAAAACCGTCCGTGATCCTCCACGGCACGGTATGCCTCGGAAATAATCAGTGCGGCGGCATGATTTGTGATCTCCGTTTCATGACCGACATACAAGACTTTTCGTTCGGAAATGTTCATCTGTTGATTTATTTTTTCCCGGAAGATACCTTTGTTGTTTGTGCGTGGTGTGCCTGATTTGACTTCCTTTGAGTTGTTGCGTAACTTACACTTTTATTTTTCGATAACTCACCGGTTTCAACAGCGCAACCAGCTTTTTTATGCCACTTGACGATGGTTATGGTGTTCTGGTCGGCACCCTTCATAACTATTATTGCGATCGTTTCTTCAGCGATACGGAGTACTACCACTGCAATCTCAAAGTTCGCGCAGGAGCAAGAGTGTTTCGCTGCCCTGTTGATCTTGACAGCAAGAAAGAAGCTGACGGGATGCATTGGCGCCTTGTTGAGCTTGAGCTTGATGTCTTTCAGCGCTTCCTCCATTTCCGTGAAGGATGGCATCCGCTTGATTCAGAACCCGGTTCAGGGGCCCTCGATTACTATCGCAGTCCGGAGCTTCAGCCGACTGGAGAGTGCATGGAGGCATCGTCTGAATCTGGCAACCACGATGCCACTATGCAAGGAGCCTTGCACGCCTTATGGAAATATGGTACGGGACCAGCCGCATTCCGCGATCTTGAACCTCTTCTGCTGCACTCCAGAAAGCTCTTTATTTTTGGTGAGCCATTCAGACGAGGTCGTGGTGTGCATAACATTCATCAGAATCAGGGCGATCCGCCTCACAGTCGCTGGTATCAGGAAAACGGGATATGGCAGGATGGAGCAGTTGTTGTGCAGCGACGCGACAAAACGATTGCGGCATTTTTATGCAAATTCAAATCTCAAAGTTTTTTCCCTGACAGCTTTTGTGTCAGATCTCCTGATGGCCAGATGGAGTCAACTGAACACCGTTACTGACATTTTTTCTTCAGGGGAAGTTTGACCACCATTTTTTTAAAGCTTTTATTTTGGTTGGCGCATATGTATCTCTTTTGTAACTTCCGAGTATAATTCAAGCAAGTCGCACCGGTTTCTCAGCGGCGGCTCGTCTTGGTTTATGGAAATGGTCCATTTTTTTCCCGGTTATGATTTTGCTTACGGGTAAACGTTTAAACGTGGAGAAGATTACAATGGCATCTTTTGATTTTGGTGTAAAAGTTGATCCGCAGGTGTTCGAGCGGCAGATCAATACTTCTGTTACGGTCAATATACAGGACTATATCAAGCAGGGGTGGGAGATGTTCAAGGAGCATGTTGGTGAGTTTTTAGGCTTTACGCTTATTATTTTTGTCGCGTATGCTGTAAGCTCAAAACTTGCTTTTGCAGGTTCTCTTATTATTTCAGCGGTTGTCGCGTCACTCTCTGCCGGGTACAGTATTGCGGCATTCAAACTGATGAGCGGGCAGCAGTTCGAGTTTGCCGATTTTTTCAAGGGCTTTAACTATTTCCTGCCTCTGTTTCTTGCCAGTCTTGCCGGTGGCTTTCTGGTTGGCATCGGTCTTGCGCTGCTTATCATTCCAGGTATCTACCTTGCCGTATCCTACATGTTTGCCACCTTTTTAATTCTTGATTACCGCATGGAATTCTGGCAGGCATTGGAGACAAGCCGCAAAATAATTTCCAAAAACTGGTTTGCCTTTTTGGGTTTCGCTTTTGCCCTTTTTGCCATCAACCTGCTTGGATGTCTTGCTCTTGGAGTCGGGCTTCT
>CAIQGA010000007.1 GCA_903871235.1 uncultured Chlorobiaceae bacterium | reverse complement strand
CACGCGCCCACACGAGGCGCGACAAGAACTGACGGCTCATAAAGCTCTCCAAATTCGTGTTTCAATCCACGCGCCCACACGAGGCGCGACATCTGCTGCTGACCAAGCTGTACTCATGGAAATGTTTCAATCCACGCGCCCACACGAGGCGCGACTTTAAGCGTGATGTTAACTTGGCGAGATATTATTAGTTTCAATCCACGCGCCCACACGAGGCGCGACGTGAAAAAAGAATATTATTTATTTGGTATTGTCATGTTTCAATCCACGCGCCCACACGAGGCGCGACAATAGGTTGATATCAATTATACCTATATTTGACACAGTTTCAATCCACGCGCCCACACGAGGCGCGACCGTCTAATTGTAATATCAGGCATTTCATGGTGTTAACGACGCCTGAGCGCGAACCACTTTGTATGTCAAATAACATTTTACGAAAACCTGATACAAAAAACTATAACAACAAAAAAATAAAGAGAATATGAACATCGCGAACATACCGGGAAAAGAGGTACAGCTTGACGTTCGCGTTATAGGATCAGTGGGCCTTCCAAATCGCGGGGCTCTTTGGCTCCTTCATGCTCAATACGATTCTGCCAGTTTGATCCGAGAAAATAAAAACGCAAACTATCATGCTCATGATCCATCTCATGGACAAGCTTTCCCCGTAATTTTGTCCATTGTGCAGGATCGACGTTACACTCAAACACAGAAAACTGAACACGCTGCCCATAATTCTGGCACGTTTTTGCGATACGGCGCAACCTCCTTTTTCCTGCAGGAGTTTCGGTGTTGACATCATACGTGACCAGAACAAGCATGGTTTATCTCCAGACAAATGGCGGATAGGTGTCGATATCGCCCCGGATATGGCGGGCAAGCAGCATGGCTTGCATGTGCCATAATAAACCGATGGCCATTTTTTCTTTGACAAACGGGTGCTCGATTTCTTCCTGCTTCCGGTTTTGATAGGCGGTTAAAAGTGTTTTGCGGGCATCATCTTTCAGGAGCACAGCGCCAGTTTCCGATATGGTAAAATCTTTGGACTGAATCTGGCCGCGATTGATTAGCGACAAAGCCAACCTGTCAGCAATATAAGAACGGAACTCTTCGATCATGTCAAGAGCAAGACTTGGTCGCCCCGGTCGATCTTTATGTAAAAACCCTGCTGCTGGGTCAAGACCGCATGACTCAAGTGCAGAGCGGATATCGTGAGTCAGCAGGGTATAGAGAAAAGAAAGCAGGCAATTTACCCGGTCAAGTGGCGGGCGGCGGTTGCGTCCGGTAAAGCGGAACAATGGATCGGTGGAGGTGATACACTCATCGAAGACATCGAAGTAAACTTTAGCCGCTTCGCCCTCAATTCCCCTGATTCGTTCCTGATCGGTTTCATCCTGCAAGCGCTTAATGCACCCGGCAAGGATGTGCTGAGCATTTTTCAGCCTGACAGAGTTCACTTTTTCAGGATGATCTCTTACCGTCCGGGCAAGTGTGATCCGGGCATTACCAATTTTACCGATAACAAATGAGCGTGCCAAGCGAGCGGTCTGGAGGTTATTGTCGGCCATACGGTACTGCGCTCTTCGCAACAGAATATTTCCCCGTGTCGCCCCCTGAACCTGACAAAGATATTTTCCGTACATGCTTAAAAAGGTTACGGTCACGCCGTTTTCAGCACAATGGCCAAGCAAAAATGGGCTGCATGTTACCGAGCCAAAACAGATAATGCCGTCAAGCATGTGTAGCGGGATGCGTGTTTTTACCTCCTTTTCTATTTTGATGACGGCACATTCTCCCTCTTTTGAGAGGTAGGCACCCTGCGTGGTGACAAAAAGGGTGTTAAGATATTTTTTCAAATCTCCTCCTCCGAGAGTGTCTGAAATAATTTTTGAAGATAGACTTTTGCCGATTTGCCTTGGGCAATAACCTCTGGCAAACACTCCTCCTTCAATGAGCAGAGCTTGCATTTCGGCCCAAATTCAGGTGGCGGTGTTATTCCATCCTGGAAAAGATCGTGAACCCCTTTTGCCGCAAAAACAGTTTTTTCACGCAAAGCATCATCGAAATCAACATCAAGCCGATGCTTTGTCAAACCATAAAACAAAGCACCTGCCGGAATTTGAATTCCCAGCATCTCCTCAAGGCACATCGCCTGAGCACAAAGCTGGATTTTATCAGCATCATGTTTTTTCGGCTTGCCCCGTTTGTACTCAACCGGGAACGGCTCCTCATGATTATTCCGCTTGTGCCACTCCACCACATCAGCCACACCGGAGATACCAAGCATAGCGCTACGCAATGCAGCACTTCTTGTTACCCGCACACCGGTTCGGTATGATGTTTCACCGTTATCGACCCGATCATGCATCTCCCGCCCCTCGGCAGTGTAAACATTCTCGTTCCATATCTGTTCAAGATGGATAAGGGCACACTGTCGGGGGCAATAGACAAAATGCTGCAAAGCAGAGAGCATTACGAAATCGGATTCTGGGTACATGGCTTGTGTATTATTTTTGTTAGCCAAGTTTTCTAATCAAATTGACCTCACCAAGATCATTTTCATTCACATTTATGACATAGTCCTCAAATGAACGAGCAGGGCCAGACAGAGCATTCTTCCGTTCTACTGTAATCCGGTCAAACAGTGCATAAGCAGGTGCATTGCCGAGTGCTGTGCTGTGCTCAAAAACATACAACCCTCTGGTTGCCATCATTCCTCTTGCTGCAGAACGGTCATGCTCGAACATATTCAGCAGAGAGTCCCAGAACAGGTTGAGATCCTCTTCGGAAAAACCAGTCTGGTTAGCCAGATGAGCAGAAACAAACCCGTGTGCCCGATAAAGGCCATAGGGAACTGTATATTTGCGGCCCATTGTCCGATTGTCTCCGCTTTGTTTTTCAGCTTCAGCTTCTGTTGCGACTGCCATTCTGGTAATACTGTGTTCCAGTGCCACAATCGGTTCAATAGAACGAGCAAAAGTCAACTGGACAGGCCCGCGAACCTGACCTGCGTTTGCACCAGTTGACATGACAGCACCAAATGTCCTAATGTCATAATACTGTTTACACATTTGCTTACGGCCTTTATCGACCTCACTACCTTGCGCGGTACCATCTTTATTTCTTTTTTTTCCGTCTTTCGGATCTGTGGGCTCCTTAGATAGATCTATTTTTAGGTCTTCATATGCGTTGTCAATCAATACGTTAAGAACACCTTTTTCTTTAATAAAAATGTCTTGCCCAGAGAGCTGGACATAATTACGGACTTTTCGTTTCAGGCAAACATCAGTTACCAGCCCCATACCTGTTTCTGCATCCATACGAGGAAGATTTCCTGCATCGGGGTCACCATTCGGATTACCATCTTTTACATCAAACAACAAGACAAAGTCATACCGTTTTTCGAGATTATTCATAGTGTTTACCCCTCTTTTTTGTTTTCATTGTTTGAAGAACTTGTAAATAATGCCTGCCTCTGGTGGTAATAGCCAATGGCAAAACGGGACTGATCTTCCATAGCCAAATGAGATGGCATTTCTGAACCAATACCATCAAAAATTTCAGTCAGCATTCGCTCAAAGTTGATTTTTCTACCAACATTTTCAAGCTTGGCAAGATGATGGTTTTTAAGCTTCAGTAACTGGGGAAAAACTGTTACCGGTGAGGAAGAAGCTGCCCCATAGAATCGGTCACGAATTGTTGCATTCAAACCGGGATTTGCCTCTTCCTGGATTTTTTCAAGTACAGCAAAAAGACGTCCAAGGCGATAACCCGGATTATTATTGGCAGTATCAAGAGCCACAGTGATCTCCTTTTCTTTGGTTGAGTGAATTCTGTAATATCGATTGAGATAAGCCTTCAGGATACTTGCCTGCATTCTGGTAACATCCCTCGTAGCCCGGACTCGACGAATGGTTTGCTGAAGCATTGTTGCCGGATAGAGCGAACCTGTCAGCACAGCCTGAACAATTTGACCAGAAAGATTCGGCGGAACATTATCAACCTTATTTTCCAAAGCCATTGCAGAAAGAATCCAGAACAAAGCGTAACGCCCCGTATCCTTTGGCGAACGAATAATTTTAAGGTCATCAAAATGCTGCTTGATTTTTTCGGCAAAGTCTTGAACTACTCCCTCATGCCAGAATCT
>CAIQGA010000006.1 GCA_903871235.1 uncultured Chlorobiaceae bacterium | reverse complement strand
CCTAATTTCCCGAACAAATTATGACGAGGCCATGTCTGGTATCTCAATCTTGAGCTCCTTGAGAATATCCCTCTGAGCCTTGGTAAGCTCGGTGTGAATGTGCCCATACTTACCAGTGTATGTCACTTTGGTGAAAGTCTCCATTTCCCGCAGGAGCTCACGCACCGTGTATTTTTCAATCAGTCCAGATGTCCGCATCCTCTGACGTAGTTCGCTGATGAGAATCAGAGCAATGAACTGGATGAAAAGTCTACCGTCAGACGTCGCTGACTTGTGCATCCGCAAACGCTTCATGTCTAGCGAGTTTTTCAAATCATCGAAGCACTTCTCCACTGCATCCTTGTCACGGTAAACCTTTATGGCATCCAGAGGATTCTTGATTCCATTGGAAAGCAGTGCCTGGAATCCCGCATACCGGTTGATATGTTGGCTTATTGCTTCATTGTTGTACGTGACCACCAGACCGCGCTTGGGCGTTCTTTTCTGGATAAGAAAATCTGTATAGGCCTTCTTGTGCTCAGCCACAGGCTTGCCCGATTCGACTTCCAGTTTGTACTGGAGCAATTCTTCATTAAAGGAGTCTACATCTTTGGCATGATTGCTCGCATTATAGTAGAGGTGAAGATAACAACGACGATTTTCCTCTCCCCAAGGATAGAGTCGCGAGTGAACATACAGTACTTCGTCATCAAGCTTGCGATACCCAGCAGGCCCATGTATCGTTTCGTATACGTCATCAATAGCCTTTTGTAACCACTTGTTATTCAATGGTATACCGATCGTGAAGCGATCACGGTGCTGCACCAGTTCGTCGATGTTTTTTTTGCTATAGAACCCTTTATCCATAACAAAATGCATCCGTTTTACGTTAAGCGCCTTGAAGGTCAGCACAAGATTGTGCAGCGTTGAGACATCGTTTATACTGCCCGGAACGCGATGGTAATAGAGGGGCAGCGCTGTTTTTTGACCGAACAGCATGGCAAGATTGAGCTGTGGAAGCTTCTCGTCGTCACGATTATAGCCATATTTGATGAATTCATTTAACTCCGAGTACGAGGAAATGGAGGTTATATCATAGCATATGTAATCATCTTCCAAGGCTTTTTTAATCCATTTGACCAAAAATGTCTGCTTCTCATCGAGCCCAATGGAGGAAATTATCTCGCTGATTCGCTGACTGCTGAGGGATGTCGCAAGGCCAGGTTCATGGCTTTTCGCCCATGATGAGCAGTGGCTGAGCGCCCCGTCTTGGAGAGCAAGATAGGAGGCCATCGCCAGTATTTGGCGGTAAGTTTTCGGAAAGCAGGACTTCAGTAAGCTATCCAAACCGGTGCTTTTGGATAGCTCATTGAGCACTACTGCAGGCCCGACGATTTGAGCTGTTGCAGTAACCGACGGATCCCGAAGCGCAGCCTGCTGTGGGCTCAGCCGTTTCGAGGGAATGATCTTGCCGTTGGTCGGGTCAATTTTGCCGATACACACCTGCTTGTTACGTGCCTGCTTGAGTTCTTTGTTCCAGACAGAGACTGCCTCGTAAACATAGGTGACTCCGGTTTTTTTATTGACCTGACGAACTTGATATGCCATGATTTTCGCTTTTAATTCATAGTTACAATTATAACTATTAAAAACGACAAAACCAAGAGTTATTTTGTGATAAACCCAACTATTTTATGAGGATATGCTTCTCATGGTTATATATCGCTCGGGAAATTAGGGTGTATGGTGACCCTGAAGTTCATCCTCAAACAGAGGAGTATTGGGGCAAGGTCAATCCCATCGGAATCCGCAGTTGCTATGACGAAGGAAAACGATGCGCGGAAACGCTCTTTTTTGATTATTACCGCCAGCACAACGTCGATATAAAAGTTGTCCGGATATTCAATACGTATGGTCCCAGAATGCAGCCACATGACGGCAGAGTTGTCAGCAACTTTATTGTTCAGGCTCTGAAAGGTGAAAATATAACCATTTATGGCAACGGAAATCAAACACGCAGTTTCTGCTATGTTGATGATCTTATTGCCGCCATGCTCAGCATGATGGAAACACCCAAAGGCTTCACAGGCCCTGTCAACATCGGAAACCCAGGCGAATTCTCCATGCTCGAACTTGCTGAGCAGGTGATTGCCCTTACCGGGAGCAAATCGACAATCGTTTTCTGTCCACTACCCTCTGATGATCCAAAACAACGTCAACCGGACATAACATTGGCAAAAAAAGAACTCAACTGGTCTCCAACAATTACTCTCGAAGAGGGATTGACAAAAACAATTGCCTACTTCAAAAACAGTTTATTCGAATAAGCGTACCTGTGGTTCATTCTTCAAAACCCGTCGTAACGCAACTTTTTTTGGAGGAGAGATATTAGTGAAGCATTTTACCTTGATACAAGGTTATATCGAGTCGCTCAATTAAAGGCGATGATTCTGGATATGCTATTTTTCGTGCAAAAAAAAGCTTTCGAAGCTGCAACAGCATTATAATCGGTTTCAATAACTGTATCCCCTTGCACCCGGCAAGAGAATGATGAGTTTACGTTGGTACCGAAAGCTACTTCTTCCCAGAAAACTGTATATCGTAAAGATGCTTGTAAAGGCCGCCAACCTTGAGCAGCTCTTCATGATTACCTGATTCGACCGCTTTGCCGCGCTCCATGACGATGATTTTGTCGGCATTTCTGACGGTTGAGAGGCGGTGGGCCACAACAAGGGCCGTACGGTTTTTGAGGGCATGGTCGATGGCCTGCTGCACCACCTTTTCTGATTCGTTGTCGAGGGCGCTGGTCGCTTCATCAAAAATGAGCAGTTCAGGGTTCTTGACCATTGCGCGTGCAATGGCAATACGTTGGCGCTGTCCGCCCGAAAGCTGGATTCCCCTGTCGCCGATGAGGGTTTCGTACTTCTCAGGCTTTTCCTGAATAAAGTCATGTGCATTTGCCATTTTGGCCGCCACAATAACCCTTTCCTGGCCAACCGTATCATGAGTGCCATAAGCAATGTTTGCCTTGATGGTGTCGTTAAAGAGTATCACCTCCTGGCTGACAACGCCAATCATGCGGCGCAACTGCTTGAAGTCAAGCTCACGGATATCGACGCCGTCAATGGTAATCCGGCCTGAATCGACATCGTAGAAGCGCAGCAGCAGGTCAACTGTGGTCGATTTTCCTGAACCGGACTGCCCGACAAGAGCAACCATCTCCCCTTTTTTGATCTCAAAAGAGACATGATCGAGCACGGGGGGAGCATCCACATCCTTGTTGTATTTGAAACAGACATTTTCAAACCGGATAGTGTGAGAAAAGCCACTGATGGTGCGTGTTCCATTGATGATATGAGGGTCAGAGTCGAGCAGTTCAAAGAGACGCTCTGCGGAGATCATGCCCATTGACAACTGGGTGTTGACGTCGCCGAACATCTTGATGGGCCCCATTGTTGAATAGAGGGTAAAGGCAAAGAGGATCAGCTCCGATGAGGTCATACTTCCTTCAAAGACCTGCAACCCGCCAAACCAGAGAACAAGGGCAATGGCGGAAACAAGCAGCGTTTCATTGAGGGGGCCGATGATGTTGCGCAGTCGGGTGATGCGGATGTCGAGGTTGCGGAAGCCGCGTGTGAATTCCTGGAAGCGTTCAAGTTCAACATTTTCGAATGCACTCGATTTGATAACCTTGATGCCGCTGAATTTTTCTTGCAAAACGGAGTTCATATCCCCCATCGAGTTGCGAAAGGAGGTGGCAAGGCCCTTGACCTCTTTGCCAATCATGCGGATAACAAAAAAGATAAGCAGTGAGGTGAAGGAGGCAAAAAGGGTGAGTTTCCAGCTCAACATCACAAGCACCGTGGCGTAAACAAAAACTGAAAAAGGGTTCTGGAGAAAGTTGACAAAGACTGCACTCACCGTACCATTAACCGCACCAACATCGTTGTTCACCAGGTTCATCAGGTTGCCAACGCGGTTCTTGTTAAAATAATCGAGGTGCATTTCGATGATATTGCTGAAAACATCGTCGCGGAGTTTTTTGGCAGCCTTGGTCTGTATCCTGAAAATGAGCTGGCCGTTCAGGTAAACAAAAAAGTTCTTTACGGCAAATGAGCCAATCAGAAAAAGACAGATATTGAGTAGCGTACGCTCCTTTGTTTCGGCATGAAAGATTTTCTCAAACTGCCCGGTCAACGAGGCTTTCAGCTTTTCCGTATCAAACCCCTGGAATGAAACCTTGCCAGTGCTCTCTTTCTTTTCTGGTTTCTTGACCTCCAGAGAAACTGCTGCAGGATTTACTGAAGCAACAATGCTCCTGTCGGCGGTAAAAACCGCATTCAGAAGAGGAAGCACGGAGTAAATTGACACAACGCCAAGCAGTGAGGAGATCATACTGACAACCACAACGAGCACAACCTTCCCTTTCGAAGGAAGAAGGTAACGAACAAGCCTTAAAAATAATTTCATACTAACGTTATCTGTTCTCAAACAATCATTCAGCCCTCAATCTACCGATTCACCCTCTTCTTTACAAAAAACGGGTGAAAAGAGTTAAGTAAACGCAGCTAAAACAGACTTGTCAAGTATGCTGTGATCAATCATTAAACCTCGATGCAGTGGAGTTGGATTAACGTGAAGAATTCATGATAGCTACAAAAATCAAAATCCGACGCCGCTTTTTTGCCTGTTAGCGGAGCTATGACTGATGCAGAATTGTATAAAAATAATGTTTGTGGCGTACTCTCTGATGTGACTATATTCGCCTGAAGAGGTTACATAAATATTGCGGCTTAGCCATTGGATTAAGTACCAACAATATAAGCAATTGCGATGTTTTTTCTCCCTTTTTTTATTGTTTTTGATGTATAATTCAGGCTATGAAGTTTGCAATTTTATGAGAATGCTGCGGTACATGGCCCCGTCAAAGGGCAATATTATTTTGGTGGTTATTGTCAGCGTATTGACTTCGTTGTTCAGCATTGTATCGCTCTACTCCATCCTTCCGCTGCTGCATACTGTTTTTTCAACTATACCTGCAGCACAGCAAAGCACTGCTCAACAGGGACAAGGGAGCAACCGAAACGGTCTGCAAAGCATCGCCACAAAATCATCCACTCCCCAGCAACAACCGCTTCAACTCTCAAACACGACCACCAGTGCAGAAAAGTTGAAAAACTGGGCACTGATTGAAATTTCAGCGATTGTTCGAAGCACCCATAAAAAAGTTGAACTGTTTGTTTTTGCCTTTAGCCTCTACGCCCCTTATCTCTTCACCCATGAAGACCACCTCTACACGATCCCGGAATGCTGTGGTTCCAGCAGGATACAACTCTACCAGGCAAACCATTTTTTCGACGAGTGGCAGCATCAGACTGAAACAGGAGAGTGGTTGGCACTGGTGGACAGATTCAGCATCAAACATCTCTCTTAATGAAGCAAATAAAACTGTCAATTATAGGGCAATATTACACGTATAAAGAAGAGTCAATAGTGCCACTGCTGATAGCCAAGTCAGGCTATGATATTGTATGGGTTGAACCTGACAAATGTGACCTTTTGATCATAGGCAAACCTATGAGCCCACTAAAATGGGTTTTAAAAAAGGGAGCATTTGTTATGCTGCCCAATCACTATCACAATTTTATTAAGAAACATATTAATAGCAGACATTATAAGCCTTTAACACTTTTTCACACCTGCGAAAACTTACGACACAATAGTGTCAAAACCGATTATTCGATATCTTTTGACCTGACAGACCATAAACGCACACATTACAGGCTGCCGTACTGGATGGAAATGGTTGACTGGTCACACGAAGGGCTGGTTGGAAATAACAATAAACGATTTGGAAAACTATTCAGTATAAAGAGGATGATGGAGCCACTTGGGAGTACATTTTTATCCAAGCCTCGAAAAGCGGTGATATTTGCATCACACCTCAATGGACAAAGAAAAAATATGTATCGAGCAGTCAATGAAGTCATTGCTATCGACGGATTCGGAAAATATTTTAACAAAAATATTTTCAGCCACAGTACAAGCGGATTTGAAAAACAGACTATCCTCAGTGACTACGCATTTAACCTCTGTCCGGAAAACAAAATACAGTCCGGTTATTATACAGAAAAAATTCCTGAAGCCTTTCTCGGAAACTCCTTGCCATTGACATGGGCTGATCCAAAGGTCTCCATTGATTTTAACCCTAAGGCTTTTATCAATCTCGAACTATTGGACTGGCATAATTTGGACCTCTTGTATGAACTGCTCCATTCCGAACAACAATTAGCATCCTATGCTGAACAGCCTTTACTGCTTAAAAAGCCGTCAATTAAACCATTTCAAGACTTTTTGCGCAATCTCCTGCTTGAAGCACTATAATGGCCGTTTTCCATCAATTATATGACTACTTTACCGCCGTTACTTTTGACATCCTGTGTGATGGTATCTGCCCCATCCACACAAATACGGGATCCAAATAATCGCATAGCACTGACGGTTCGATCAATAGAAAAATGGCTGAATATTTCAAATAACTTAAAAATCGTTATTTGTGATGGAGCAAACTATGATTTTTCTTCAATCATAGCTAAAAACTTTCCGTCCAGCGATATTGAGTGCCTCCACTTTAATAACGACAGCGAATCAGTGGCATTGTATGGCAAAGGATATGGAGAAGGGGAAATTATACAATACGCACTTGAAAACTCAGTTTTTCTGCAGAAAACGGAATACTTTACCAAATGCACAGCTAAGCTTTGGGTTGATAATTTTTTTGATTGCCTGCATTTTTGGAACGGAACTTTTTTATGTGACTGTGATTTTTCATACGGAAAAAACCACAAGCTTATTACCTTCAAATCTGTTGACACCTCCTTTTATATTGTTGACAAAAAGTATTATATAAAAAACTTCTTGTCGGCGCACTTGCATGTCAGAGAAAAACAAACGTATTGGCTTGAACACTCTTTCAAGGATATCGTTATTGCCAATAACCTTGCGAAATTTATGCTCCCTGTTGCACCGATCGTTTGCGGAGTATCAGGAACATCCGGATCAGAAAACAACTACGCATTCACGGATAAAGTACATAACTGGACAAAGCGCCTTCTGGTAAAAATGGATAGGTCTTGTACTGCATTGATAGCGGATACTCCAAAATCAAGGCGGGATTGAGTAACATCGTAAGAGAATTACAAAATAAATATAATCTGACGAATAACTTTATGTCCGTTACGTTCGAAACAAAAGTCTGGGAAAACGACTGGGAGTTGCTCTTAAAAACATCCAGAATGCGAAAAACAATTAAAAACTGCCATTATCGTTTTACAAACAAGTTTCTCTACATCAACAATGTCAATAACTTTGCGGCGGTTGAAAGCGCTGCCAAAGAGATGATTCAAACTGGCATTATTGATAAATATATTAATGTCAATGACTATGCCGACAGAGCATTATGCCACTTCAATCTCAACAAAGAGAAATTAAGCAAAGGATATTATTACTCAATCGCTGAATTAGTTTCAATATATTTAAGTGAAACGAAATACATTCTCCATTTCTCAGGTGATACGACCGTAACACCTGATGTGCCAAACGATTGGCTTGAAGCCGGAATTGATGTACTGGAAAAAAAACCTGACGTCAAGGTATTTAATCTTGCGTGGAATTACGATTATCAAGATGCGAAAGATGAATCCGAATACGAAGACAAAGATTTTTATTTTGGATACGGCTTTTCTGATCAAATGTACTTGATCAGAACAACAGATTTTAAACAACGGATATACGAATATTACGACAAGGCATCTGAACGCTATCCAAAATATGGCGGTGAGCTATTTGAAAAAAGAGTTGATTCATGGATGCGGCAAAATAAATTTTTGCGGGCGACCTATAAACACGGGAGTTATAGACACAAAAATTTTACAAAGCATGACTTTTTTAAAAAAATTGCGATATATTTCGACAATCCAAACTTATTTAAATAGCAAAGGCTAAACCAGGCTTTACCAATATCTCACATACGTCAAGGATTGTGCACCGACCTCTCACTTCACTGAATATGTATACCCAGTACGCCAACATTCAGCTCAATACTTTATCCCATTTTTTTGAGCTGATTTTTTTTCTATAATAATATTTTATTTTATAATCCAGGGAATGTAAATCAATAAATTTATTATAGAATAGTTGCACAATATTATTGACTAAAATATATTCACTCAAAGAAGATACTTTCACAAGATCATGATAAACTGTTGATCTAAATCTTCTGTATAACGACATCCTTACTTTTCTGACATCAACAGTGTCATTATACAAGTAATCACACCACTTGTTAATATACTGTAATCTGCTGATCATCATAGCTTCAGAATTTATTGTTTGATTTCCATGCCTGCGCCAAACAGAGACGTCCTTGTCAACATAGGTGATATGATAACCTCGCATGAAAATGCGTAGTGACAAATCATCATCCTCATATCCTCTAAACTGTTCGTCGAAACCACAAACATCAATAAATGTACTTTTTAATATCATCATTGCAGAGGGCAGCACATGTATATCCTGAGACAAGAAAGAATAGATAGTCCTGTTATTTACATCAATAAGTCGGTTTTTTGGTCTTGACATTCTGGAGTATATGATTCCATCAGCTTCAGCACGGCAAAAGTTCGCATAAACAACACCCCGCATATACGTCGGTTGCTTTTTTATGCCATCAATCAATATTTTGTTATGGTCTGGCAGGAGGATATCATCCTGATCCAAAAAACAAAGGTATTGTGAGTTTGCAATCCTGGCGCCCGCATTTCTGGCACTACCTTGCCCGCCATTTTGTTTTGTTTCGTAAATCAGCTTATATCTATACGCAAGAATTTTAATATAATCAGACTCTTTTTCATTCGAGCCATCATTAACTACGATAATCTCATCAAAAGGTAATGTTTGATGAATGGCTGAAAGTATTGCATCCTTTATATATTTAGACCCATTATAAAACGGGATTATTAATGCAATTGTTTCCATGATGATAAATGAATATCTACCAATTGAACAACCATGTTTCTTTTATTAATTTTTTCTGCACCTGAAAAACAGGTTACTTATTTGCAACATCTCTGTCTGTTCAACTCAGGAAACAAGAAACAAGATATCTTCTTGCACTTTTAAGCACAATGTTACGAACACGACCCGAATACGCCCGGCGAAGCTCGACTTCCACTCCCCTGAAATGGTATTTGTACCGTAACAGCAAAAAAATATAACCTTTCACCAATCTTCTGAAACGCCTGTACTCATTCTGCTTATAAAGCAAATTAACTCTTTCCAAAAAGTCAATAAGCAGATTTGTCGACAATAACCCTTTTGTCACATCATCCATCACTGTTTCGAGAAGCTTCTTCTCAACCAGACACTTTGAATGCATCATCTTAGTCCCCTTATTTGATTCATTCGATGCATGACTTCTCCAGACAGAAAGGGGCCGCTCACGATAGCAATAGAGGGGAATGCTGGCAAGAACGATTCTGAGATAGATATCCCAATCATCATGAGGCTGAACCCTGGGATCGAACCGTCCTGCCTTGTCAAACACTGCACGATGTATCAGCGGCGTCGAAGAGTAGATAAAATTTCCTTCAAATAGATTCAAACCGGCATTTGCCTGACCGGTTTTCCAACGATACGCCTCAGACACTTGTCGTGATAATGTATCCAGAATGCTGTCATCAGAGAGAACAATATCGACAGGTGAAGTAACCATACAGGGTTCTGATGGCAGCGGGATCATGGCCATCTGCTCATGTAGCTTGTCGGGATACCAGTAATCATCCTGATCAAGGAAAGCAATATACTCTCCCCTGCACTGCTGAAGAGCAAAGTTGCGAGTAGCTGCGACCCCTTCATGCTGCTTTGAGAAAACCCTGATTCGGTCGTCATCAGGCAAGATGCTCCTAAATGCCTCACTCCCCCCATCATTGACCACAACAAGTTCCAGCACCGGACAGGTCTGGGTGAGCACCGACGCAACCGCTTTTTCAAAAAAACAGAGATCGGGATTATAAACCGCTATGAGTGCTGAAACTGATATGCAACTATTGCCTGACATCGAATCCATGCGCACGGTTAAAGGATGAATGTTACATTTTGCTGCACCTTACCCATAGCCATCCCAACCAGCCCTTTCGAAGGAAGGAGGTAACGCACAAATCTTATAAATTAAATCCCATAGTTACCCGTTCTCAAACGTTTTTTCAACCTTAATCTACTGCTTCACACCCTCCTTTACAACAAAGGTTTAAAACAGTTGGTCGATAGTGAAAAGTACACAAACAAGCACTGGCAAGAATCTGACGGCAATAAACCTTGTATAATTAAGGATTATACCGTAATATCTGCGGTACAGATGGTGTTAAACGAAGACAAGCCGTATGTGTTAGACTGTTTGGATCTTTTTTTTCTTTTTCCAGATTAGCAACAAGGATTTGTAATCGCAACCTAAGATCGGTGACGCTTATTGTTTTATGTTATTTTCAACCGTCAAACAATCCGCATCCCTCTTCCTTGAACCAGCAAGGATAACCTTCCCTCTGTGTTGGGTTGGTCATATCCCATTTGCCTTCTGGATCACTGAGGCCCTAAAACCAGCCGTTTTTGTGGAACTCGGCACACATTCCGGAAATTCATATTTCTCTTTTTGCCAGAGTGTCGCCACGAACCGGTTACCGACTCGCTGTTATGCCGTTGATACCTGGGAGGGCGATGCTCATGCAGGTTTTTATGACGATAGTGTTTTTGAAGATGTCGATTCATATAATAACACGCACTACCACGCATTCTCTTCTCTCTTGCGGATGACTTTTGACCAGGCGCGTGCAAACTTCCGCGACAGCTCAGTTGATCTTCTTCATATTGATGGACTGTACACCTATGACGCAGTCAGGCACGATTTTGAAAACTGGCTCCCTAAAATGTCACCAAGAGGTGCTGTGCTTTTTTATGCTATCAAGGTGCATGAACATGATTTTGGAGTGTGGAAATTCTGGGAAGAAGTGTCGGTCAAATATCCGCATATTGAATTTGATCACTCACATGGGCTTGGCATTCTTTTTGTCGGAAATGAACAAAACTCTGTCATCAAGGCGCTCATTCGTGATTTTCAGGATACATCAAGTCAAGAGACTAGAAAATCTTTTTTTGCAAGAATCGGCCATTTAGTGACGATTGAATACCAAACCAACTCACTTGCTCGTGCTGTTGCGGATCATGATGAGCAGATCAAGAAAATGATCAACTCCAGCAGTTGGAGGATGACCAAGCCAGTTCGAAAGTGGGCAAATTCTGTATGGAAGCGCTCACGGAAAATCCATAACTTGATCTCTGGAAATTGGAACAAAAAAAAAGGAAAAAACGGGGAGTATGAAAACTGGATTGAGCGGTACGATACCCTGACTGAGGAAAAAATAAATAACCTCAGAATAAGGGTCAGCCGTATGGAGCAAATGCCGTTGATCTCAGTTCTGATGCCTGTGTATAATTCTTCCCCGGTATTTCTGGAAAAAGCCATACAATCCGTTAAAGACCAGCTTTACCCAAACTGGGAGTTGTGTATTGCTGATGACAACTCAACAGATACGGGAATACAACTGTTGATAAAAAAACATGCGAATATTGAGCCCCGGATAAAATACACATTCAGAACGCACAAAGGCCATATCTCCGCTGCAAGCAATACAGCACTGGAACTTGCAACCGGTGACTATACAGCCATGCTGGTTCAGGATGATTTGCTCACTCCTGATGCACTCTATTGGATAGCAAACGAAATCATACACTATCCCGATGCTGCACTTATCTATTCTGATGAAGATAAACTGAATGAAAATGGAAAAAGATGCGACCCGTATTTCAAGTGCGACTTTAATTACTCTCTTTTGCTGAGCCATAACATGATATGCCACTTGGCAACATACAAAACCAGCCTGCTTAGGCAGGTCGGTGGTTTCAGAAAAGGCTTTGAAGGAGCACAGAATTATGATCTTGTATTACGAATGATTGAAATAGTTCATCGTTCCATGATACGGCATATTCCAAAAGTGCTATACAATTGGCGTGTAAACGAAAAAAGTACTGCGTTATCCCAAAAAATACCTTATACTCAGATTGCTGCTTTGAAAGCCATTAATGAACATCTGCAAAGAATGGGCATTGCCGCCACGGCTGAAGCTGCCACGGAAGCTCCTGGCATGAATCGGGTACGTTACCATTTACCCATAAATCAACCTGAGGTTGAAATCATCATCTTGACAAGAGACAAACCAGCTCTGATACAATCTTGTATAGAATCAATCCTGAAACAAACAACCTACAAAAATTACTCAATCACCATTGTTGATAACGGCTCAGAAGAACCGGAAACGCATGGCCTGTTTTCAACATGGAAACAACACCACCGTATCACTGTTCTCAGGGATGATACAGAATTCAATTTTTCAAGACTCAACAATAAAGCTGTTGAACGCTCAAAAGCGGAATTTATCTGTATGATGAATAACGATATTACCATCATTTCCCCGCATTGGCTTGAGGAAATGATGGGCCATGCGTTGCAGGCAGGCGTTGGTGTTGTTGGAGCAAGGCTTTGGTACCCGAACGAAACGCTGCAGCATGGAGGAGTTATTCTGGGTTTGGGAGGCATTGCAGGACATGCTTTAAGATATATTAAAAAAGGAGACCCTGGTTATTGTTCCAGAGCCATTCTGCAGCAGGATTTTTCGGCAGTAACTGCAGCATGTCTGCTTGTACAGAAAGCACATTATCTGAGCGTGGGCGGCTTTGACGAAACCAACCTGACCGTTGCATATAATGACGTCGACTTCTGCTTGAAACTTGGAGAAAAAGGACTGCGCAATCTTTGGACACCTTATGCTGAAATGTACCATCACGAATCAGCATCGAGAGGATTAGACAACACTCCAGAAAAACAAAATCGCTTTAACAGAGAAGCTGAATATATAAAAAAGCGCTGGGCCAATATAATTTCACATGACCCAGCATACAGCCCGAATCTTACTCTGGATCATGAAGATTTCTCACTGGCCTGGCCTCCAAGAGAAAATTCACTCATCAATTTAAAGTAGACTGAAAAGAATATTTACATGCTGCGTGAAACCATTAAATACGTTATTCATACTGACAAAAGAAGATAAAGTCTTTTATCTTATTAACAAGAAAGGTCTTGGCTCAGAAATATGACCATCTCACAATCCGCTAACACCTAAAAAAAATGGATTTAATGTACATATCCTTGATCATGCAACAGCAGAGAAACTTCTGCTTATGTACACTTGCAACGAAATATATGGTGTAAACACCGACAACATTAAAAAAGTTGATTTTGTTTGGAATGGAGAACATGTACCTGATTTAATATCGTATTTATAACAATGCGTTCTATTACTTAGGCCTAAAGGTATTTTGTCTTTGGTAATACCTGATAAAAGAGAACTTTTTTTTACAGTAGTTGGTAGAGTACCTTTTTTTTCATTAAGTACGATTACAAATGCCTAATAAATCTAAATTTTTGCACTATCTAAATCCAAATCTAAAAGCCTCTCAGTTATTGCATCATATTTATTTGAATTTAACAAGAAAAAAGTTTGTTGATTATTTTTATAATTTACCAAAAGGATTTGACAGAAAAACCTACCTGCAGCTAAATTCAGACGTCAGAGAAGCAGGGATAGATCCATCAATACATTATTGCAGATATGGACGACATGAAAATAGATTATACAAATATCCTGAATTAAATATTTTACCAGGCAATGATCTCACCCATAAACGTTTAACGATTTTAATTGTCAGCCATGAGGCTTCGCTAACTGGAGCCCCGATCTTGGCTCTGAACCTGGTTCAATCACTCTCACAACACTATAACGTCGTAGTATTACTTTTAGGCGATGGTGAACTCATAACAGCTTTTCAAGCTGCTGCAACAGAGGTTATCTTTGAGCCCGCTCTTCGCAAAAACACACAAATTTTATTGCCATTTATTACTAAGGTTTGCAACCGTCATAACATATTTTTTGCCATAATAAATAGCATTGAATCAAGAAGTGTTCTACAATCACTTGCGTTGCTCTACGTACCAACAATCAGCTTGCTGCACGAATTTGCCTCGTACACCAGACCACGAAATGCGTTCCTCGATGCTTTTTTATGGTCATCAAAAACAGTATTTTCGACACAGTTGACGTTAGAAAATGCTTTGAACGAATATACCCATATCCAAAAATTTTCGGCTGAAGTCATTCCACAAGGAAAATGTATTGTTCCACACGAGGGTATTTCGGCAGATGATCAGGAAGTTGAACGGATACGCCTAAGCCTTTTGATTAGACCCGAACAAAAATCGGATGGCATTTTTGTTGTATTAGGTGTAGGAACTGTGGATCTACGCAAGGGAGTAGATCTTTTTATTGAATGTGCATCTCGCGTCTTGCGATCACCAGGTGGGGATAAATGCCGTTTCGTATGGGTTGGGAAAGGATACAATCCGGATTATGACATTAATTATTCCGTATATTTAGCGGATCAAATTCAGAGAGCGGGTCTTGAAAAACATATTGTATTTACAGGCGAGACGAAAGAAATTGAATTTGCATATCAATTAGCTGACCTTCTCCTGCTTTCTTCACGCCTTGATCCTTTGCCAAATGTCGCTATTGATGCGATGCATTGCGGGTTACCCGTTCTATGTTTTAACAAAACAACAGGCATTGCTGATTTCTTGATTCAGAATGGGCTTGGTGACTATTGCGTTGCTCATTACCTCGATACGATGGAATTATCGCAGAAAGTTTTGGCACTGGTTAAATCTGATACGCTATGGAAACAAATCAGTGATCTGAGTAAAGAGGCTTCTCTCGCCTCATTCTGTATGCAAGAGTATGCATCAAGCATAAATGTTCTTGCACTTTCGGCTCAACAACAAATGATACAGGAAAAGCTTGATACTCAGGAAGTTCTTGCGTCAGGCCTTTTCGTAAGCACATTTTCGCTCCAGCAGAACAGTAATATGTCAGATTTTTCGGCAATTAGAAGCTATATTCGGAACTGGAAAACAAAAATAAACCGGCGCAAGCCATTTTCCGGATTTCACCCCGGAATATATTTAGAACAGCATGGACTGACAAATAAAGAATCCGACCCATTCGCTGATTATTTACGGAATGGCCAACCACAAGGGGCGTGGAACTACACCATAATCAGTGCCCAATCCAAGACAAAATATAAAATAGATAACCAACGCGTAGCACTTCATTTACACGTATATTACCCTGATATGTTGAATGAAATTATTAACCGCCTGGAAGTAAATACTATTCGTCCGGACTTGTTTATTAGCGTTAAAGATAAAAAGTCAATGAGTTTAGTGTCAAAAACCTTATCAAATTACTTAGGCAAAATTGTTGATATCCAAATCGTACCAAACAGAGGACGCGATATAGGCCCATTTTTGACAGTTTTTGGCAAAAAACTTGTTAAAGATTATGATATCATAGGACATATACATACAAAAAAAAGTCTGGATATTACAGACCGCTCTACAGGTTCTATCTGGAACAACTTTTTATTGGAAAACCTTTTGGGAGGCAATAAAGGAGGGCGTATGGCAGATGCAATTATCTCTGCAATGAATAATGATATCAAAACAGGAATTGTATTTCCAGATGATCCTTTTGTAATTGGTTGGTCTAATAATCGTCAGATTGGAGAAAAAATAGCAAAACAATTAGGTATATCTACACTTCCTGACGAGTTTAATTTTCCGATCGGAACAATGTTCTGGATTTGCTCACCCATGCTTAAGCGCATTGTTGAACTTGATCTAAAGTGGGAAGACTATCCGACAGAGCCATTACCATACGATGGATCAATACTGCATGCAATTGAGCGTCTTTTTGGTATAGTGTGTACTTCGGAGAATATGCGATATGCGGTAACACATGTTCCGGGAGTAACAAGATGAAAATCATTGTTTTAGGCGGTGGAGGCTTTATTGGCTCAGCAATAGTCGATCGACTGTTGCTCGATGGTCATCAGATCAGGGTTTTTGAACGTCCTCATGTTGAACCATACCGCTCATTCTCTCTGGAAGAAAAGCTTGAATGGGTCACTGGCGAATTCATGAGCACTCATGATATCAATGAGGCTATTACAGGTATGGATGCCGTTATTCATCTGATTTCCACGACCATTCCAAAGAGCTCTAACGACAACCCTGTCTACGATGTTCAGAGTAATTTAATAGCAAGCATTCAGTTACTTGATGCCATGGTAGCTCAAAGCGTTAAAAAGATAGTTTTTATTTCCTCAGGAGGTACCGTGTATGGTCATTCAAAATACTTACCAATAGATGAACAGCACCCTACTGAGCCAAATGTCTCGTACGGTATCACTAAGCTTGCAATTGAGAAGTTTATGCTGATGTATCAACAACTGCATGGAATTAAAGCAACTATCTTGCGTGTTGCTAATCCTTATGGAGAGAGGCAGCGTATAGATACCGCACAAGGCGCAATTAGCGTTTTTATACAACACGCTTTAAACAATAAAACAATAGATATCTGGGGAGACGGGAGTGCCACTCGTGATTATATCTATATCAAGGATGTTGCTGATGCATTTGCCCAAGCTGTTGTTTACGATGGATCAATATCTGTTTTCAACATAGCTACAGGAATTGGAACAAGCCTGAACGAAATAATCACAATACTGGAACAAATTCTTGACCGGAAAGTGCTGCACACTTTCCATCCGCCCCGCCTTTTTGATGTACCAGCAAGCATTCTTTGCAACACTTTAGCAAAAAATGAATTATGTTGGAAGCCAAATATGTCATTAAAAGACGGGGTTTTTCACAACTTGAATTGGATAACAATGAATTTAATTAAAAAAACATCTGTTTTATAAAACGTTTTACAAATAATATCTCCGAATTATTGTTGTTAACAGAATCTGTTCACTATCATGTTTTCAATACCTTATACTCTTCTACAATTATGAGAATGGAATTTTTCTATAACCGCACTATTATATTTTATGCAACAACTACATGCTGATATTTTGAAAACTAAAAGCACTAAATTAACTCGTTTTAACATATATTTATTCGCCCTGATTTCACTTCTGATTGCAGGAGCATTAGGTTACAAAGATTATTCAGAGCGCACATCCTGTTACTTAAGTCTTGAGATGGCAACTTCAAGACCAGGGATTACTCAAATATTTTTTGATATCGGCCATGGTTACAACCAAGAAGATTCTTATTTATTAAATGCTCAATCTGGAGGTTATCGTACTTACTCATTTATTTTACCTAAAGCCGCAATAAAATCTATTCGCTTTGATCCAGTAAATGTTACGTCAGTAATCAGCATTAAAAAAGCCGCCATTAAGAACACGACTGGAAAACAACTTAAATATTTTCCTTTAGACTCTTTTAAAGCCGAAAACGATATTATTGAAATGCAAATCAAAAACGATATATTGACAATACAGACAACGGAAAACGCCAATGACCCAATAACTGTAATAGAAAACTCTTCATTCCTGCTTAACAATAGTTACATCTATTTTCTTTTGCAACGCGGATGGATATATGCATGTGGTGCTGGAATAATTTTTATTTTTTTTGCCGGAATAACAAAGCACTGCAGTCAAGAAATAAATTTCATTATTTCACATATAGTTGATTATTCAATCAACAACCCCCAAAAATCGATACTGCTGACAGGAATTATTTCATCCCTTGTAAGTTGTTATCCTGTTGTTTTTTTTGGTATGAGCTTTGTATCTCCAGCGGGAATAGCTTGTTTGTATGGCGGTTCACCATGGATACCGGAATTTCCAATCGATGTTATCAGTGAAAATTTTCGTCGTTCAGATGTTGGAGCAACAGGATGGAGTATAGTCCCTAATACCATAGTTCAGCATAAATCATTATTTAATTTTTTTGAATTTCCTTTCTGGACTCGATTTGTTGGTGGTGGAACACCACTTTTTGCCCAAGGCCAATCAATGATCGGGGATGTGCTGCATTGGATTCCTGTACTGTTGGATGGCAATGCAGTCGGATGGGATATAAAATTTGTTCTATCCAAAACCATTTTTGCTGTTGGAATCGGCCTGCTTGTTTTTCGGCTGACCGATAAACTTGCATCCGCATTATTAATTACTATTTCAAGTTGTTTTCTTGGGTTTTTTGCTTTTCGATTTAACCATCCGGCTTTTTTTGTCCTAACCTACTCACCATGGATTGTTCTTCAATGGGATCGGTTGGGACAAACTTTTGCTTTGACAAATCTTCGAAAAAAGAGTTGTATCTTACAAGGCATTTTTCTGGCTCTAATTACCTGGTTGCAACTTAACGCTGGAGCACCAAAAGAGGGGGTTATCACCGCATGTTTTATGCATGCGTTGGGTGCATTGTCATTTTTTATACATATCTCACCAAAGTTCGGGCAAATCAAATCTATTCTTTTTGTCTGCGGACTAGGATTTTCACTTATCATGATTACAGCACCTCATTGGTTGCTTTTTCTTGATGCATTGGGCAAATCATATACCGTTTATGACAATCCTGGCGCATCAACATTTGATCCATGGATGATTCTCTGTTTTTTTGAAAACTTCTTTTTTCAAATATTAAAAGACGGCCTTTCAGCTCCGACAGTAAACTTGTTTATTCTCTTTGGAATGTTGTGTGCTTTTTATAATCTGCAATTCCGGCAATCCGCTATGGTATATGGAAGCTGGACATTATTTATGATTGCCATGGCAACTGCCTATGGATTTATCCCTAAATTTATCTTGATTTCTATTCCTTTTATAAACAAAATACAGCATATAGGCGATGTTTTTTCAATGCCAATGATGATTCTTGCATTAATAATTGTCGGGTATGGAATTCGAGATTACTTAATAAATTCTGAAAAGACAAAAAAAAACATTTTAATCTTTTCATGTGTAAGTACCATAGTATTACTGCTGGTTTATTCATCACAAACTGAAGGATGGAGAAAAATTAACTTCTTGATTATTATAACATTAGTTATAGCGTTTATCGCACTTGCGCTGTTATATAGAATTGCCAACCCAACAGCCAAAGCACACAACAATACTTTCATACTATTGGTTTTTTGCTTTCTTTTTATACACATCCGTCACGGAATGCATTTAGTAACAGGAATAAAGGGGATAGACGAGTATGTCATGAATCCGACATTACGAGGAAATTTCTCCGCCAAGTCTAATGCAATCGAATTCGTAAAAAAGAAAATTGAAAATAATAATAACCCAACACGAGTTATTGGCGAAGGATCTGTATTGTTTCCCGGATATAACTCAGGATTCGGCCTTGAAGGCATTGTATCTGTTGAGCCATTACGAAATGAACATTACGAGAAATTGTTAACGCTTGTAGACTACCCTGACCAGGGTTGGAACTGGTTACGTTTAATTAAAAGCGATCAAATTAACAGTCGTTCGGCATCATTGGATATGCTGGGTATTGGCTATATAGTCGCTACGCCCGGAATTAATATGCCTCAAGAAATGAAATTAGTTGACTCTAACGATCTTGATGTCTGGCAAAGAGAAACTGTCTGGCCGAGAGCTTTTTTCGTCAATACCATCAAAGAAGAGCATAAACCTTCAGATATTTTAGATGCATTGGCGGATACATTACATCAGCCTTTTGCCATGGTTCAACGTCAGTTTATACCACAAGGAAGGCTAAACAATAATGCCACTTACCACGTTATACCAGCTAATGAGTATAAATTAACCAACAACATCACAAGTTTCTCTGTGGAGGCGAACGGTCCAGGTATCATTGTACTTGGTGAAACTTATTATCCTGGTGACTTTATTGCACTACTTAATGGAAAGAACGTTGAATATATCCGCGTGAATGAAGCCTTCAAGGGATTATGGATAGATAAAGCAGGGAAATATAACGTCAGTTTTACCTACAGACCCGAGAAACTTGATCAGGCATTATGGATTAGCTTCTTTGGGTTCGTGTTATTGTTCTTACTGCTCATTCAAAACTCTGTTAAAATTCCTGCTAAATTAAACAGACAGTTATGAAAGAGGATATTTTAACATAATATTAGATCAGTTATGAAAGTATTTATTTCAGGAGGAGCTGGCTTTATTGGTTCTCATATCGTTCAGCGTTTAATCCATGATGAACTAGTAGAGTCAATCGTAGTATATGATAATTTTACTTCGGGAAGCTTTAATCACTTACATGAAGTAAAATCAAATCTAAAGCTTAAAATTATTGAAGAGGATATTAAGCATCTTGGTATGCTAACACATGCAATGTCGGGTGCCGATTTGGTAATCCATTTTGCTGCAAATCCTGATATAGCCAAAGCTGTAAAACAGCCTGATATTGATTTTTGGGAAGGCACATATCTGACTCAAAATATTCTAGAGGCTATGCGTATCAATGGAGTGCCTGCGATCCTCTATACATCTGGTAGTGGGATTTATGGTGAGGTTCCCGGTATAGCATTCCATGAATCTTATGGCCCCTGTTTCCCTATTTCAACTTATGGTGCAAGCAAGATGGCCTGTGAGGCTCTTATTTCATCTTATTGCCATATGTTTTCAATACACGGCCGTGCATTTCGATTCGCTAACGTAGTAGGCCCAAAGCAAACCCACGGTGTTGGCTACGATTTTATCCGAAGGCTTAAGCAGGAACCAACCAAACTTCGTATCCTTGGGGATGGCACCCAATCAAAAGCTTATATTTATGTTGATGATGTCATTGATGCAATGCTGCTGGTAGAACGGCAATCTAGAGTAAATCGAGCTCTTTGTTTCGACGTATTCAATGTTGCTACTGACGACTATATCTCTGTAACTGAAATTGCGGATATTGCCTGTCGTGTAGCCGGTCTTGAGCCAGCCTCTGTTGACTACCAGTATACAGGTGGTGATCGTGGCTGGAAGGGTGATGTTCCAAAAGTTTTATTCGAAGTATCAAAAATCAAAGCCACTGGTTGGCGTGCACAACGCACTTCAGCTCAGGCAATTGAAGCCGCTATTACGGCAATGAGTAACGAAATTCAAGGTAACATACAATGACAAACAAATTTTTTAATGATCCAAAACATATTGAGTTACTTATTCCTGAAGGTGAAGTGACTTTTGATCAATTACCGGAAGTCAGTATTGTAGTGCCTGCGCTGAACGAAGAAATCACCATCGGGGAATTTGTTGACTGGTGCTGGGAAGGGTTAAAGCGAGCTGGAGTGTCTGGCGAAATCATTATTGTAGATAGCTCTTCTGATGATACGCCAAATATTGCTCTAAATAAAGGTGCACGAGTTCTCCGCACGCCAAAGAAAGGGCTTGGTCAAGCCTATATTGATGTTATCCCTTCAATTCGAGGACGTTTTATTATTATGGGCGATTGTGACTTAACTTATGATTTTAGGAAAATTAAAGTGTTTGTCGATAGTTTTCTTGCTGGTAATGAATTTGTAATGGGTTCACGTTTTGCAGGCTCCATAGAAAAGGGAGCAATGCCACCCCTCCATCGTTATTTTGGGACACCCTTTACTACATGGATTCTGAACAAAATCTACCACAGCAATTTTAGTGACATTCATTGTGGTATGCGTGGCCTAACAAAAGATGCTCTGCTTAAAATCAACTTAACGTCAAAAGGCTGGGAATACGCTTCAGAGATGGTACTGAAAGCATCTCGAATTAACTTACACATAGATGAAGTCCCCGTCACTTTTTATAAAGATCGCGAAGGAAGATTCAGTCATCACAGGCGTGCTGGTTTTTGGTCTCCATGGGTGGCTGGCTGGATTAACTTGAAGGTCATGCTCGTATACAGCCCAGACTCGTTTTTGATCAAGCCTGGTATATCCTTTCTCTTGATAGGCCTTGTTATTTCATTACTTTCCTTGGCAGGTTCGATTGCAATTGGGCCAATCGGCTTTTCCACTCACATGTTATTGGCGGGAATGACTGCTTCAGTACTCGGCTACTCCCTCTTTCAGGTTGGAATCATAGCAAGAAATGTTCATGGTCTTCGAAATGGTATTGAACGATCTATTTTGTTAAACCTTACTTACGATCGTGGCATGATCATCGCTGTATTGCTCTGCATAGTTGGCTTTGTGCTGGATCTTCATTTCCTTACAGACTATATTGCCAACGGCTTTTTTATCAGTGGTTTATCACGCTCCACCATTTTCGGTTTACTCTTGATGATTCTTGGCGTGCAGACGTTCTCATTTACTTTATTACTTGAACTGGGTCGAAGACTTGGACAGACCAGTATATGAATGCATCAGGATTTAAAAACGCCAGCCGCCGGCAGGCTTCATTTGGAACTCATCGCTTATCTTTAGCGGATCGTTTTGGTACTTGGCTTTCATGTAGAGCCATTTACAAGGATATTGCTGAACGAGACAACCTAATAGTCCTTGAAATAGGGTGTGGTTATTCAGCACGGAATTTATTGGCGATTGAAAATCACGCAATAAAACTAGTTGGCGTAGATTTCAACTTATCAGAGGAAGTCAAAATGCACCCTAAATTTCTCTGCCTTGAATGTCCGGCTGAAGAAGCCATAGAGCGCTTGTACGGACAGAAATTTGACTTGATCATGCTTATCTCAGTGCTTGAACATCTGCATAATCCGGTCAATATACTTCAGTCATGTCGGACACTACTGAATCCAAAAGGGATATTATTGATTAACGTCCCAACCTGGCTTGGAAAAAGTTTTCTGGAATATGCTGCTTTTAGTCTTAAACTCAGTCCAAAGGAAGAGATGGACGACCATAAAATGTACTATGATAAGCGTGATCTTTGGCCAATACTTATTAAAAGCGGCTTTCTGCCAAGTAATATCAAAATGCATTATCACAAATTTCATCTAAATCTTTTTGCATCTATCAGCAACAGGGCGCTATGAGATTATTAAAAAAAGACATCCAGACAGAACATGACAGAAACAATTGGTCTGAACACTGGCAGGCATACGCAACGGCTGCCAGTGAAAATCCTGCGCAAAAAATGCGTCATGATATCATTCTTGAAAAACTGATGAGCTTGACGGAAAAACCTGAGTTAGTTCTGGATATTGGTAGTGGCCAAGGTGACTTTTTGTTTAAAGCTACCGCAAACCATTGTGCAAAAAAATATGTCGGATTCGAAATGAGTAGCACTGGAGTAAGCATTTCTCGCGCCAAGGTGCCGGAGGCCGAATTTATTCAGGTTAATTTATTTACTCCGCCTGCGGAAGTCTCCCGGTTTATAGGCAAAGGGGACGTCGCTGTATGTCTAGAGGTTATTGAACATGTCGATGAACCAGAAATGTTTTGTCATCTGCTTAAATCCTATCTGAAACCTGGCGCATATCTATTACTTACGGTACCCGGTGGCCCTATGTCTGATTTTGATCGGCATATCGGACACCGTAAACATTACGACAAGGCTTCCATCTCGGAGCTTCTTCAGAAATCAGGGTTTAATTTAGAAAAGGTCTCTCTTCTGGGATTTCCTTTTTTTAATATCTACAGAAAGATAGTAATTTTGAGAGGAAAGCGTTTGATTTCGGACATCGATACCAATACGAAAGGTTTGTCTTTAGGGTTAGCAGTTAGCTTTTTTATGAATGTATTCTATTTATTATTTAAACTTAACACTGGTCATTCGAGATTTGGCTGGCAAATTTTTGCTGTTGCTCGTTGCCCAACTTGATTTTACAGAGCTAACATTTCGACACTTTATTGCGTGAAAATATTTCGATTTTTACTCATCGGAGGTTTAACATTTATTATCTATTACTCAATTTTATGGATATGTTTTGACTATGCAACTATTCCATATCCTCTATCGGTGGCAATCGCGTATTCTGCAGCAATTATTTTTCACTTTTTCGGAAATAAAAAAATCACTTTTAATGCTTATGGATCAAAATTTAGACAACAACTTTTTCGTTACATTCTTCTTGCTTTATTAAACTATGTGATTCAATTATTTACCATTAAATTTTGCTATGGAATTTATGGAATCAATTTTTATATCAGCGCATTTATGGGTGTTCTGTCAACCATGATTACTGGATATTTTTTAATGAATTTCTGGGTTTTCAAAAAAAGAGGTTTCGAATGATTATTGCACGCAGCCCATTGCGTATTTCGTTAGGTGGCGGTGGTACGGATTTGCCCTCTTACTACTGCCAATTTGAAGGCTTTCTGATTGCAGGAGCGATAGATAAATATGTTTATGTCACCATTAATCGGCCTTTTGTTGAGGGAATTTTTTTAAAATATTCCGCGCTTGAAAGCGTCAAAAAAGTTAGCGAAATCGAACACAGAATTATTCGTGAAGCCCTCATCATGCAGAATCTGCGAACTCCACAGATTGAAATTACCACTCTTGCGGACATCCCGGCTAGCACTGGACTTGGTTCTTCCGGCAGTTTTACGACCGCCTTGTTGAAAGCACTGTATACCCATCGCAAGCGCCATTTGCATCAGGAAGAGTTAGCTGAATTGGCGTGTCACATCGAAATTGATCGCCTTGGGGAACCTATTGGCAAACAGGATCAGTACATAGCAGCCATTGGAGGAATTACCTGTTTTACGTTTCATAAGGATGACAAGGTGACTGCCGTGCCCCTTGATATCAGTATGGACACCTTGCTTGATCTTGAGGACAATCTGTTACTGTTTTTTACAGGTTTTTCGCGCAGTGCGAGCGGTATTTTGAAAGACCAGCAGATACGTTCCCAGAAAAACGACGGGGATATGCTCAATAACCTGCACTATGTCAAGGACCTGGGTTACCGCAGCAAATCATCTCTGGAAAATGGAGATACCACGCTTTTTGGTGAGTTGATGCATGAACATTGGGAACATAAAAAGCGTCGCTCGGGAGGTATGAGCAATCCTCAAATTGATGAATGGTATGAGTTGGGCATGAGCAATGGCGCTATTGGCGGTAAGCTTGTTGGAGCAGGCGGCGGAGGCTTTCTGATGTTTATGGCCCAAGACAGGGGTAAATTGCGCTCAGCAATGGCTGTTGCCGGTCTGGAAGAGGTTCGTTTCCGCTTCGATTTTGAAGGGAGCAAAGTTGTGATGTCATCCTGATGCTGCCGGTAGCAATTCTTGCTGGAGGGTTGGCAACCCGGTTACATCCGATTACTCAGACAATTCCGAAGTCGCTCGTTGAAGTAGCTGGCATACCATTTATCGTTCGTCAGCTCGACTACCTTCAGCGCCAAGGCATTACCGATGTCATTCTGTGTATTGGCTACCTTGGTGAACAAGTGAAAGCACTTGTGGGTGATGGCTCCTCTTTTGGGTTGAAAGTTACCTACTCATGGGATGGCCCCAAGGTAATGGGAACTGGGGGAGCATTAAGGCTGGCGTTGCCATTATTGGGGGAGCAGTTTTTTGTTTTTTATGGGGACTCCTATTTGCCGATTGATTTCAGAAAGGTGGAAGAGGGTTTTCGTCATAGCGGCAAGCCTGCATTGATGACTGTGCTTCGTAACGAGGATCTGTGGGATAAAAGTAACGTGTTATTTCGAAATAGCTCTTTGATAGAGTATAACAAAATGATACCAAGTCCTGAAATGGCGTATATTGATTACGGTCTGGGAATATTTTCTGCGGTAGCTCTGAAAGATGTGCCATTTAACGAGCCATTTGATCTGGCTGATATTTACCACAGTCTGTCAGTTCAGGGCGATTTGGCAGGGTATGAGGTGTTTAAGCGTTTTTATGAGATTGGTTCACTCAAGGGTTTGGAGGAGACCGTTAAATATTTTCAAAAGGGAGAAAAAGAATGAGTTATGCCGAGCAGCATTTAAACGAAGCTCTTGAAATTATCCGGAACATGGACGTTACTGCCATTGAAAAGATGGCTGATCTCTTGGTGACGATTAAAGCTGAAGGTGGCCGGATTTTCTTTTTGGGTGTTGGCGGCAGTGCGGGTAATTGCTCTCATGCAGTGAACGATTTCCGCAAGATTGTCGGGATTGAATCCTATGCACCGACAGATAATGTTTCTGAACTGACTGCGCGTACCAATGATGAGGGTTGGGCAACGATTTTTGCGGGATGGCTGCAAACGAGCAGGCTTTCTGCCAAAGATGCCCTTTTTATCTTGTCTGTCGGTGGCGGTAATCAAGAAAAGAATATCAGCCCGAATCTGGTAGAAGCCCTCAAATATGCAAAAACTGTTGGGGCAAAGGTGACTGGAGTGGTTGGGCGTGATGGCGGTTATACAGCGCAGGTTGCCGATGTCTGCGTCATCGTGCCGACAGTGAATCCCGATAATATAACCCCGCATTCAGAGGCCTTTCAGGCTTTGATCTGGCATCTGCTGGTTTCACATCCCAAGCTGAAGTCAAACGAGACCAAGTGGGAATCTGCGGTTAAATAGATGCGACGGGCTGTGTTTCTCGATCGGGATGGTGTTATCAATCGCGCCATGGTGCGTAACGGCAAGCCGTACCCGCCAGCTAATATCACTGAGGTTGAAATTTTGCCGGGTGTTTTTGAGGCATTGGTTGCGCTGCATGATGCAGGGTTCATGCTGATTGTGGTTACAAACCAGCCTGATGTTGCCCGTGGGACAACACCGTTGGCTGTTGTTGAGGAGATCAACCATTATCTGGAAAATTGTTTGCCTATTGATGAGTTCCGAACCTGTTACCATGATGGGGCTGATGGTTGCGATTGCCGCAAGCCACTGCCCGGAGCACTGTTGGCAGCAGCACAACAGCATGGTATTGATCTTGGTGAGAGCTATATGGTTGGTGATCGATGGCGGGATCTCGAAGCAGGAACGCGAGCTGGCTGTACAACAATTTTTATTGATTACGGCTACGATGAACAACAGCCGGAATCCTTCACTTTCAGCGTAAAGTCATTAAAAGATGCCTCAACACTTATTTTAGGAGAAATCCTCTATGACAAACATTGAAACCCTGAAGGTTAAGATTTTTGCAGATGGCGCAGATAAAAACGGCATGCTTGAGATGTACGAAAAACCCTACATCAAAGGATTAACAACCAACCCGACCTTGATGAAAAAAGTGGGCATTACTGATTACCGGGCTTTCTGCAAGGATATTCTTACCCATATCAAGGATAAGCCGCTATCATTTGAAGTTTTTTCGGATGATTTTGCCGAAATGGAGCGACAGGCAATGGAAATTGCCGGTTGGGGTGAAAATGTTTACGTCAAGATTCCGGTGACCAACACCAGGCAGGAAACCTGTTATGATCTCGTTAAAAAGTTAGCTGCACTGAAAGTCAAATTGAATGTGACGGCACTGATGACTTTGACTCAGGTTCGTGATGTGGTCGCTTCTCTTGATCCAGATGTTCCAAGTTATGTTTCGGTATTTGCCGGCCGGATTGCCGATACCGGCCGTGATCCGGTTCCGATGATGGCCGCAGCCGTCGAAGAGCTTAAAAAAGCTCCATCCGCTGAATTGATTTGGGCAAGCCCACGTGAATTGCTGAATATCTTTCATGCCAATGAAATTGGTTGTCATGTGATTACCGTTACCAATGATATTCTTAAAAAATTAGCCTTGGTCGATTATGATCTTGATGCCTACTCCCTTGATACGGTAAAGATGTTTTATAATGATGCCGTAGCGGCTGGATTCAGGTTATAATGTCAGCGTTTCCTGATATTGGGCGATTACTGACAGGAACATCAAGAACACGGAATCAGGCCGATCAGTCTAAGCAATGTAGGGCATAAAAAACAGGATGATCAAAATGAGTGATTGCTTTCTGCACAGATATTTTCTCAACAACTCCGATAAGCGCCTGCACAAGTGGATTCACTATTTTGATAACTACGAGCATTGTATGGGTTAACTCCGACAGAATTTGCCGCTCAATTTGAGGAGAATTTCCAACTCCAGGTATTACAGTAAATGGGGCAGGCTCCATATTACGCTTAAGCTCAGGGTTAAGTGCTTTGCAAAAGTCGCTCCGTAATCCCGCATTGAGCATCGCTTGAATAATGAGCATCCTGACTATTTTATTACGGAATCAATTACCATGGAGCGCTCAGTCAAATATCTTCAACAATCAAAAAGCAATGTAAGATATTGTTTTATATAACAATAGTAACTTTTCTTTCAGACACTATTTGCAAAATCCATAATTACACATTCATAGGTATTCAATGCGTCCTGATACTCCCTCAATCAAAGAAATCATAAATGTTATTGATACCCAGTTTATGGATCGAACCGGATATCAACTTGATGTTTTTAATCCAAAAACATTCAATCAAAAAATTCAGTGGTTAAAGTTGTTTTACAATCATCCTCTGCTTGAAACCTGCTCAGACAAATGGACTGTACGCGACTTTATTTCGAGCGTTATCGGTGATGAATTTCTTGTCCCTGCAGTCGGTGTGTATGATGACATTGAAAAGATCCCGTTTGATGACTTGCATTTTCCGGTGGTGTTCAAGCTGACCAACGGTTCTGGCGAGGTGCTTTTTTGGAATCCTGAAGATAAGGATCGCATTGTTGGTATCAAGGAGATCCTTGCATCATGGCTTGAACCTGCCCGAAATCATTATTACTACTCTTACGAGTGGTGGTACAAGAATGTGCCCTCCCGCATCATTTGTGAAAAATTTCTTGCAGACGACATTGTCGACTACAAAATCTGGTGTTTCAATGGCAAGCCGCGCTTGGCTTATGCCAGCACAGAGCACAGCAGAGAAGTGAAGGTCACCTTCTTTGATTTGCAATGGAACCTATTGCCAGTAAGGCGCGTCCACAAACGTAGTGAGCTGCCCATAGCCCCCCCTGTGACGCTGGATGAGATGATTTGTCTCGCCAGCAGGCTGGCGGAACATTTTCCCTTCGCTCGAATCGATTTTTACGAAGTGGATGGTCGTCCCTACGTCGGGGAAATAACATTTGGTCCGGGAAATGGCATGCTAAGGTTTGATCCTGTAGAGTGGGATTATCGCCTTGGCGAGTATCTGTGCTTGCCGAAATCCTACATGATTGAAAGCAACGGGAGGCTATATCAGGGTTCCGTAAACCATTTGCGTGACGTAGTCGAACAAATAAGCCTTTTTTCAACGAGCGTGCTTACGTCAAGGCTGCCGAGTTATCGCTGCATTGTGGATGCTCAAGAAGACGGGTCGGCGCTGATAGATATATTCAAGGCTTATGGTGCCGAAATATCAAAATTGGAACCGCATCTTGTTCACGCTCCGTTTGATACACAAAAAATTGATCTTGTTCGCAACGGGGGTAATTTGAGCCCGGCGGTTTGCTTTGCTCCAGACAAGCTTCTGGTGCCGGGTCGTGTTGACTGTGTTGAACAGATTCTTAAAGATGGAATTCTGGACCTGACACCTGACTACGATGTACTGTTCGAAGTCCGCCCGTACAGTGAGGGGTATGGCGAGGATCGGCTTCGCTCGGTCATTGAAGGGTTGATGACTCATGGTTACAGATTGTTTGCCATCGACGATCAGGAGCGCCGTTTATACCCGCTAACCAATGTGCTAACCCTCGCCATGATGGAGTCACGATATACGTCCTCCTGCAATGTGCTGTGTCTGCGTAAGGAACTCGCCCTTTCCGTAGCGTTTTTTTCTCATTCGGCTGAATTATGTGGAGCTGAACGTTCTTTGCTGGACCTGGTTCGAGGCCTTACGTCTCGCGGTATTATTTGTAACATCATAATGCCTTATCATGGACCCTTAACCGATAAATTGCTCGCCTGTGGTTCGGGTATATATATTCCGGATGAATCCAGCCTGATGAGAGAAGGGTGGTGGTGGGCGGACACGGTGGGCGATCTCACCTGCGACAAGCTCTCTGAAACAATGGACGAGGTTGAAAAAGTGCTCCTTCCAGAGTTACGTGCTTTAGCGCCCGATGTAATTTACTCACAAACAATCGTTTCCCCCTGGGGGGCATTTTGTGCTGAACGGCTTGGTGTTCCGCACGCAGTCGCAGCACGCGAGTATGGTCAGTTGGATCATCGATTTATATTTGCATTGGGCTTTGAACGCAGCATGAAGGCGTTGTACGAAAGCAGCGAAGCAGTGTTTTGTATCAGCGAAGATGTGCGGCTAACGCTTTTTGGTCCAGATACGCGAAGCAAAGCGGATGTGGTTTATTGTGGAGTTGATATACCGAGTAACGGAGCAGGGCTGTCGGCGAATACGATCCATCAGCATCAAGAGTTGCTAACCAATAACAAATTTAAGATTGGAATTTTCGCTTCAGTGGCGCCGGGCAAGGGGCAGTTGGATTTGATCCGCGCTTGTATTTTGTTGGCGAAATGTGGCCGTCAGATTATTTGTTACATTGCCGGCCTCATGGCGGATAAATCCTACCAGACAGAAATACAGCGTGAAATCGATTCATCCGGATTTGCTGATCTCTTTGTGAATGTCGGTTTCGTAGAGTCCCCTTATGCGTTGATGAGCCAAATGGACGTGATTGTATCGTGTTCGATACTTGAGGCCTTGGGGAGAACTTTGATTGAGGCGCTCATTGTAGGCGTTCCGATCATTTATACAAATACCGGTGGCCCGAGTGAAATATTCCATCATGGTGAACATGGGTTGGCGTATGAACCTGGTGATTTTTCAAATCTTGCCAGCTTGATAGAGAATATTATCGAAAACCCGGACGCCGCTAAAGCCCGCACGGCCCATGGCGCAAAGTATATCGCTGAGAATTTCAGTACAGATGCCTACATTGAACGTATTGTCCCCCGACTGCGGGAGATTGCACTTTTACCTCAGAAACGCGGATCTCATGCCGATGCAATTACGAATCTGATCGGAGGTTCTCGCTCTTTTCGATTTAAGCCAAAATTATATTTTGCCAGCACTGCTTTTGGGTTCTCAGAAAAGCGGCTGATTGCGGGCTGTTTGGTGGACTATGGTTTATTTGAACAGACATTTGAGTTAACGCTGGATGATTGTGTTTGTCTACGATTAGAACCGATAGCGGGAAAGTTTGTATTTCTGGAATTATTTCGTATTACAGCGGAGTGCGTACATGGCCAAACCCTGAACATGGAGGATATGACGATTACTGCGAACGGAGTTGCTTGCAAAAAATATGCGTGGAATTTTTTTACACTTGATCCTCAAATAGTTATCGAAGCAAATAGCCCAATCCGAATTATTCGCATCCATGCGAAGTTACTTGAGCTGTCAACGAACAAGATAAACGACTTCATCGCTTTGCGCAATAAGCAGTTGGCCGAGCGTGAAGGGCAGATCGCCAGCCTGAATGATGCATTATGCGAACGAGACGGGCAGATCGCCAACCTGAATGATGCATTATGCGAACGAGACGGGCAAATCAACTTTCAAGGAGAGCGTATCCAGGCACTTCTTCAGTCGCATTCATGGAGATGGAGCAAGCGCTTATGGCTCATTAGCAGCTATGCACGGTTATGCATTATGCTCTTGCGGGTAGCTATCAATCAAAGTCCGCAACGGCTCACGATATTCCAGCATATTTCGATACACCGTATACGACTTAGCCCACTTTTCGATCAGTGGTTCTATAAACAACAAAATTCAGATGTCCGCACGGCAAGGATTGACCCTGCCATGCACTACTTTTTATTTGGATGGAAGGAGCATCGAGATCCTTCAGAACACTTTTGTACTCGCTTTTATCTGCAAAACAACCCAGATGTTGCCATTTCGGGCATGAATCCGCTACTGCATTACATCGAGCACGGTCAAGTAGAGGGGCGTAAGATAGTTTGACGGTAAATGTTTCACAGCAACAACAACTCAATTGCATCGACGCTGAAGTTGAAGCCATAGGCAAATCAGGATTGTTTGATGCCGCCTATTACCTGGGGATGTGTCCGGATATACTGCCGCAGCCAGCAGATCCTATACGTCATTACTGCGAACACGGGTGGCGCGAAGGAAGAAACCCGTCGGACGATTTCGAGACGCGAGGATATTTGGATGCTTATGAAGATATTAAAAATGCTAATCCCAACCCGTTCTGGCACTATGTTGTTTGGGGTGCTTGGGAGTGCAAACAAGCTACTTTATGATGTCCCCTGCCCGGTGTTCTACCAATTCCGCAAGAAGATGAAAGAATGTTACGATTTTCATGGAGGAGAGAGCTTCACTCGATGGCCCAAGTGGCGTTGTTCAGCGGAGTAACATCCAGCAACCACGAGGATTACCCCTACAGGAGGCCGATAATCGATTTTATTTTGAGCCACCACACTATCCAAACTGCCTCACGAATATTGTGACGGCTCATTTTCGACTTGCCAACTGTCCGGTCGACAAAGACAATGGGAATTTCCTTGATGACAAACCCTTTTTTCCAGACTCTGAAGTTCATCTCAATTTGAAATGAATAGCCCTGAGAGTTGATCTTTTCAAGATCGAGCGCCTGCAATACCTCTCTGCTGAAACATTTAAAGCCGCTTGTCGGGTCGGCCACAGGCATTCCAGTAACAAAACGCGTGTAGATGCTCGCCATTTTTGAAAGAATCAACCTGCCAAGCGGCCAATTGACAACATTGACGGTATTGTTCATGTAACGCGACCCGATAACCAGATCAGCGTGACTCATGGCATCAAAAAAACGCGCTACCATTGCAGGATCGTGCGAAAAATCTGCATCCATCTCCATGATATGGCGGTAACCATTCTGCAGTGCAAACAAAAAACCGGTAATATATGCGGTACCAAGCCCAAGCTTTCGCTCCCGCGTCATCAAATAAATTCCTCTCATTGTCAGTTGCAGAGAACGAACAATCCCGGCCGTTCCGTCAGGAGAATTATCATCAATGACAAGAATATCAGCCGCAAGCGCATAACGCTCTCTAAGGTCAGCAATCAATCGACCAATATTATCTGCCTCGTTAAAGGTTGGTATAATGACAAGTGCCTGGCCTGCAGGCGCAGCTTCATCGCAGGGTGAGAGACAAGAAGTGTTCAGGGTAACGTTATTTTGTTCCAACATTGACATTAAATATTTTAAAAAAAAAAGCATTGCTTCCGGGGAGGCAATGCTTTTAATAAAACCATTCACAAAACCAGACTACTCTCAGCGCACTTCGCGATGAAAGCGGTGCAGAAACCTTAAATCAAAATCAAGTCTTTTCGGGGGAGTGTACGTAAAATCAAGCACTTGACCGTCAGGAAGAACTTCGAGAAGGGCTCCAGCAGGGCATTCATCCGAAGAAAAACAGGCTGAACAGGAAATACATGCATCCTGGTCGATATAAGCTCTGAAACCACCTTCCTGAACATCGCCGTAAAACTTGTAACCAATGGCCTGCACTTTCGGCGGACACTTGTCAAGACAGAGTCCACAACCAACACAGAGATTTTCAAGAATAAAATAGTGTGATTTCACTCTTGGTGCGGCCTTTTTCAAAACAGGCTGAACAGCAGCCTCTGCCGGTGCTGCTTTTGCCGCAGGCGCCACTTTTGCGACTGGAGCTGCCGGTTTCGCCCCTGCTGCCGGTTTCGCCCCTGCTGCCGGTTTCGATCCTGCTGCCGGTTTCGCTCCTGCTGCCAGTTTCGCTTCTGCTGCCGGTTTCGCCCCTGCTGCTGGTTTCGCTCCTGCTGCCGGTTTCGCTTCTGCTGCCGGTTTCGCTCCTGCTGCCGGTTTCGCTCCTGCTGCCGGTTTCGCTCCTGCTGCCGGTTTCGCTCCTGCTGCCGGTTTCGCTCCTGCTGCCGGTTTCGCTCCTGCTGCCGGT
>CAIQGA010000005.1 GCA_903871235.1 uncultured Chlorobiaceae bacterium | reverse complement strand
GCGAGTGTTTCAGCCAGGAGTGGTCGCTGGGCAGAAGCAAGTGGCTCAAGGTCTAAATGCGGCGCCCATCCGGCGAAAGTAGTGCTGCCATCGGGCAAAACCCGAACAAATTGCAGACGTTTGGAAATGACCATACCATCGCCAGATTTTACCTCGTGGGTGAGGAGAAAGAGCAAAGAGGGCTGGTCGCCATCATCAGCCGGGTCAACAAGGATGGTGCCCTGACGGAGGAGGTTGGCGTGCTGCTCCAGCAAGAGGTCGCTGAGAGCAAGCATAAGCGGGTGACCAGGATGAATCATATTGGCGAAGGCAAGGCCGGGTTTATCCACCGGACGCACGGACTCCTTGGTAAAACAAACCCGTTCATAGCGGCGGAGCACTGGAGCAAGATCGCGGCGATTACGTCCGGTGATAAGCCGATCACGTTCACGTAACTCGGCAGGAACATGCGTGATTTCAAAACGGCCTGATTCACGGGAATAGATTGAGCCACCGAGTGACTCAAATCCTTTCATGAAAAAGGAGCGGACAAAAAATGGCTGAAGACGCCTTGCCTCAGCCTTTTCCATCTCTTCCTTCACGGCAAAGAGACGATCCGTGCTGAAACTTTCCTGTGCAAGTGCATCTCGTTTGAGAATCTCCTTCAGGTGGTCAAGATCGAGAGCGATATCAATTTTCTGGCTGAGGCGGGCACGCACCTCTGGTTTGTCACCGTAGCGTATCGCTTCCAGCAGCAAATCCTTGAGGCTGATACCATCAAACACTTCACCAAGGACGTTAAATACCTCGCCCTTGAGTGCTTCGCTTACCACTTGAAGCTTTTCAAGCAAGCGGAAATAGACATCACCTTCACGAGTCTCCTTGGCGACAAGGTTCCAGAGATGGCAGACCTCTTGCTGGCCAATACGATGAATACGACCGAATCGCTGTTCGAGGCGGTTGGGGTTCCAGGGCAGGTCGTAGTTCACCATCAGATTGGCATTCTGAAGGTTGATGCCTTCACCAGCCGCATCGGTTGCAACAAGGACACGGATATCGGGGTCAGAGCGAAAAAGTTCCTGTGCTTTCCGGCGGTCGTCACGGTGAACGGCACCGTGAATGACAACGATAGCACCATGACTGCCAAGCACACCAGCAATTTTTTCATGCAGGTAGTTCAGCGTGTCGCGGTGCTCACTGAAAATGATAATTTTGCGCATCCGCCCTCCAGCATCGCGCATTTGGGGTTCGTTCTGGAGAATGCGAGAGAGTTCATCCCACTTGCGATCCTTGCCGGATGCAACAAGCCCTTTGGCCTGCTGTTCAAGAGTTTGGAGAATAAAGATTTCACCCTCCAGCTCCGCAATGGTTTGTGAAGCGGTGGCCTGAACGACCAGCGTCTCTTCCATGGTTTCCTGCTCCTCGGCATTGAAATCATCCTCGTCCTCGGGAACATCGATGAGTGTTTCAGCAAGAAGCTTTTGCCCTCTCGCCCCTATTTTTTCCTCACGAAGACGCCGTTCGAGGCGTTCCCTTCGGCGTTTGAGTGACTGAAAGATGGCTTCAGGGCTTGAGGCCAAACGACGCTGCAAGGAGGTAAGCGCAAAGCCAACCGAGCCTTTTCGTTTACCGTCAAGCTGGTCAGCCTTGCCCATTTCAGTCTTCACATAATCGGTTACCGCTTCGTAGAGTGCTGCTTCGAGGTCTGAAAGCTGGTAATTGACTGTATATGCTTTTCGCTCAGGAAAAAGAGGGGTGCCATCAAACTTGACCAGCTTCTCTTTCACCATTCGGCGAATAAGGTCGGAACAATCAACCTTGTGAACCCCATCTCGAAACTTGCCATAAAAGCGGTCGGAGTCGAGAAGTGAGAGGAATAACTGAAAATCCTCCTCCTTGCCGCTGTGCGGCGTTGCCGTCATCAGCAAAAGATGGCGAGTCTGGGCTCCAAGCTTTTCGGCCAGCTTGAAGCGGCCCGTCTTCTGCATTTTATTGCCAAAAAAGTGTGCAGCAAGCTTGTGCGCCTCGTCGAACACGACAAGATCCCATCCGGCAGCACAAAGCTTCTCTTGCAACTCTTCGTTTCGGGCCATCTGGTCGAGACGAACAATAAGGTGATCAATATCTTCAAAAGGGTTTCCGCTCGGAGTAGCCGCCTCCAGATCTCTGGTGAAGACGCGGAATTCGAGCCCGAACTTCTCGAACAGCTCCTCACGCCACTGCTCAACCAGGCTTCCGGGTGCAACGATGACAATGCGCCGAGCATCGGCACGCATGATAAGCTCACGGATATAAATGCCTGCCATGATGGTCTTGCCCGCACCAGGATCGTCCGCAAGCACAAACCTCAACGGTTGACGGGGTAACATGGCTTCATACACAGCCGTGATCTGATGTGGAAGGGGTTCAACATTTGAGGTATGAACGGCCATCATCGGATCAAACAGAAAAGCAAGATCAATGCGCTTGGCCTCAACCGTAAGTTTGAATGCCTCACCATCTCCGTCAAAAGACCAGGGACGCTCACTGATAGCAACAGCAATGCTCGCTTCATCTGTCCGGCCCAAAAGCCGTTCTTTGAGTGTACCGTCAGGCGTCTGATAGATAACCCGAACGGCTCCATCGGCAATTGGCAGAACCGCGATAACCGTGGCAACTGCCGAAGGTTCAAGACCTGTAAGGGAACTGCCTTGAGTTATCTCTTCAATGCGCATTGGTCGTTTTTTATGATATTCGGTCATGTTCTGACGTTCTTCTATTTACCGAATATTCACATCAAATAAAAGGAGTGCAATAGTTTACAGGATAAAATAGGCAAGGGTTTTGGATATTTTCAGCCACCCGGGCGCCGACAGGTGCTTTTTTGTGCCAATAAGCAGTTGGTTTTGTATGTTCCTGAGTTGCTGTTTGGGGGCGATAATTGCTCTTTCGTGGTAGAATGGCTGTAATGTGTTGATTTTATAAGGTATAACAAGGTTGTCATGGCAGAAGATATTTTGAGAAGGGGGGATAGTATTGAGCTTACGGTCACTGATCTGGCAGAGAAAGAGCAGTGTTTCGGGCGGCTTGATAACGGCATGGCGGTGATGGTGAGCGGTATGCTTGCGATTGGTGACCGGGTATCGGCCAAAATCAAAAAAGTGAAGCAGCGCTATATTGAGGCTATTGCTGTTGAGGTGCTTGAGGCGTCGCCCGACAGGACGGAGCCGGTGTGCTCCTATTTTGGGGTATGCGGGGGGTGCAAGCTGATGCACATTCGTTATGATGCGCAGCTTTTGTACAAGCAGAAAAAGGTGAAGGATGCCCTGGAGCATCTTGGGGATTTTGTGGCTCCTCCGGTCATGGCGGCTCTTGCCTCTCAGAATCCCGTTCATTACCGGAACAAGATTGAATTCTCCTGCTCAAATATGCGCTACCTGTTGCCGGAGGAGCTTTCGCTTGAAGAGCTTGTGCGTCCAAAGGGGTTTGCGCTCGGTTTTCATACTCCCGGCAACTTTGAAAAGGTGATTGATATCGACTACTGCTATCTGGCCAAGGAGTCGATGAACAGGGTGCTTGCCCTGACCCGCCAGTTTGCACTCGACAACGCTCTTGAACCTTACGGTGCCAAGGCTCATACCGGTTTTTTGCGCAATCTTGTGGTGCGGTTCAGCGAGAACCGGGAGGAGGTTATGGTTAATCTTGTGACCTCGTGGTATGACGAAGCGCTGATGGAGCGCTACCGAATCCATCTTGAATCAGGAATGGCGGGCCAGAAGATGACGGTGGTCAACAATGTGACTGAGCGCAAGAATACGGTTGCTACCGGCGAGAAGGAGTTCCTGCTTAGCGGTGCGGGATACATTACCGAGCTGTTGGGTGGTCTCGATTTTAGAATTTCGGCGAACTCTTTTTTTCAGACGAACTCCCGGCAGGCGGAGGTGCTCTACCACACCATTCTGGAGGTCGCAGGGCTGAGGGCGGAGGATACGGTTTATGATCTCTATTGCGGTACGGGAACGATAACCCTTTATATGGCAAAGTATTGCCGTCAGGTTGTGGGACTTGAGGTTGTTGAGAGCTCCATCAGCGATGCACGCTCCAATGCAGAACTTAATGGCGTTGGCAATGCGGCATTTTTCCAGGTTGATCTCAAGGATTTTCATGCCATGCTCGATATGCTTGCAAGCTATGATGCTCCGGGGGTGATTATCACCGATCCTCCACGTGCGGGTATGCACCCTAAGGCGCTCTCCACCATGCTTCGGCTCAAGCCGAGGAGGATTGTTTATGTCAGTTGCAATCCGGCAAGCCTTGCCCGTGACGGTAAGGAGATCTGCATCCAGGGTTACAAGCTACTGTCGGTGCAGCCGGTTGACATGTTCCCGCATACCAGCCATATCGAGAGTGTTGCCTGTTTTGAGAGGGATGATGATGCGGTGTCGGTTATTCAGGCTCAGGAGAGCTGATGCTTGAGCTCTTTTGAGTTGGTTGCTTCCCAGGCGATGAATTTTTCGACATCCTTGCTGATCGAGGCAAAAACCGCTGAAATGATTGCGGCGTCGTCAATAAAGCCGATAAATGGGAGGAAATCGGGAATCGCGTCAAAGGGAGAGACAAAGTAGATGAGGGCGGCGGTGATGAGTACAATGGTCTGCCAGGGAGTATCAAGGTACTCCTTGCTGATCGTGCAGCGTACCATGCGTATGAGCGGGCCTATTTTTCTACTTATGCTGGAAAATTGAAGAGCGTATTTCCCGGACGAGGCAATTCTCGTTGCCGTGTCGAGAAGTTTGCCTTTTTTCCGGGGGTTGTTGACGCCCGATTCCGCCTTGTGCGTTTTGTCGTTCAGTTCCGGCCTCTTTTTTTTCATGGACAGTCCTATTTTTCCCGGTTGAGCCACTATTTCCCGCCAGCTTTGAGCAGTTTGCTGCGCTCTTCGGCGGTCAGTGAGCCATAGCCGCGCTCGGAAATTTTGTCGAGTATGGCGTTGATTTCTGCTTCGGAAACTGGCGGCGCAACGGAGTTTGTTGTGTGAAGCCGGGGCTCGCTTCTTTTTGGGCGGGATGGACGCATTTTGCTGAAGAGCCCGGAAAACGACCATTCAGCCCGTTTGATGATAATGAAGATAAAGCCGATCAACATGCCGCCGAGGTGGGCGAAATGGGCAATATTGCTGCCGCTTCCCATGGCCCGGCTGCCGAAACCGGAGATAAACTCAATAAACGCATAGCCGGCAACAAAATATTTTGCTTTGACGGGGAAGAGGAAATAGAGAAAGATGTAGCGGTTGGGGAACATCATGCCGAAGGCAAGCAGGATGCCGTAGATGGCTCCGGAAGCGCCGACCGTTGGATAGGGATCGCCGATGGTAGCCAGAAGATTGATGATTGCAGCGCCGATACCGCAAGTAAAATAGTAGATGTTGAATTCCCGGGTGCCCCATTGATTTTCAATTTCCGCTCCAAACATCCAGAGGGCGAACATATTGAAGAAGAGATGGGAACCGCTGCCGTGCAGAAACATGTAGGTTATCGGTTGCCAGAGCTGGAAGTTTTCAGAGCCGACTGGCCAGAGTGCGCCGAGTTCTTGAATTATTCCTCCGAATGGAGTGAAGAATTGCAGAAAAAAAACTGCAACATTGGCAAGAATGATCGTTTTGATAGCCGGAGGCATAAACTGAAAGCCGCCGGGGCTGTATGGCTGGTTGGAGTAGTTCATCAAGAGATTGTGTTCTGCACATCCCGCTGCCGACCGGCAGCGGGCATGAGCGTCAAAGTTGTAAATTCTGTCAATACGCTGGTTGTATGGAACCGTTCAATCGTTCAGGGCGGCAATACCCGGGAGCTCCTTGCCTTCAAGGAATTCGAGGCTTGCGCCGCCTCCGGTTGAGATATGGGTCATCTCCTGTGCCAGACCCGCTTTGGCTACTGCTGCCGCAGAGTCGCCACCACCGATAATGGTCGTAGCCCCTTTTGCGGTTGCTTCAGCCATTGCATTTGCGACGGCCATGGTGCCTGCCGCGAAATTGTCGATTTCAAAGATGCCCATCGGGCCATTCCAGAGCACGGTTCGTGCGGAGAGAATTTCGTTCCGGTAGGCTTCTATCGTGAGGGGACCGATATCGACGCCAATCATTCCTTGCGGTATGGCAGTGATCATCTCTGCGTGGCAGTCGGCAGTTGCTGAAATTTCAGCCGTAAGAATAACATCGGTAGGGAGAAGCAGTTTAATGCCTTTTGCTTTTGCTTCAGCAAGTATTTTCAGCGCCAGCTCAATCTTGCTCTCTTCGACCAGAGAGTTGCCGATTTCGTAACCCTGGGCTTTGAAGAAGGTAAAGACCATGGCGCCGCCGATCAGGACGGTATCGACCTTTTTGAAAAGGTTTTCGAGGACATCAATTTTTCCGGATATTTTTGAGCCACCAAGGATTGCTACAAAGGGGCGTTCGGGTTCCTGCAGCGCTTTGCCAAGATAGAGGAGCTCCCGTTCAATGAGAAAACCGGCAACGGCAGTCTGAACGTAGTGCGTAATTCCCTCTGTTGAGGCATGAGCCCGGTGTGCGGTGCCGAATGCGTCGTTGACGTAGACCTCGCCAAGTGAGGCAAGTTCTCGTGAAAAATCGGGGTCGTTGGCCTCTTCTTCGGGGTGAAATCTCAGATTTTCGAGCAGTATCACCTCTCCGTCCTGCAGTGCGAGCACCTGCTTCATCACCTCGGTACCAATGCAATCTTTCGACATGGTAACCGGGCAATCGAGCAGTTCAGCAAGTCGCAATGCAACGGGGGCAAGCGAGTAGTCACTGTTTACTTTCCCTTTCGGTCTTCCCAGGTGCGACATCAAAATAAGACGACCGCCACTCTCAAGTATTTTTTTGATGGAGGGGAGAGATTCAACGATTCTTTTGTCGTCGGTAATTTTTTTGCTGCTTTCGAGAGGAACGTTGAAATCAACTCGCATTAATACCCGTTTGCCTTGAAGTGATATGTCGGATAAACTCTTTTTCTGCATTGCTTTGATAATTTGTTGGAAAAATGATTGGCTACCTTACCCCATTATAATCAATATAATCAATCTCCTCAACCGGGAGACTATGGATGCTGGTTACTTACTTTGTTTCGTGCCGGGCGTTTTTGTGCTTCTGGATGTTTGCATTATGCTCTGCATAGGATTCGGCAAAGTAATGCCCCCCTTTTCCGGTCGCTACAAAGTAGAGGAAGTTGCTCTCTGTGGGGTTCAGTACAGCGAGAATTGATGCTACCCCGGGATTGCAGATAGGGCCTGGAGGAAGTCCGGCGTGGCGATAGGTGTTGTAGGGGGAGTCGGCAGTAAGGTCTTTGAAATAGAGTCGGCGGGCCTCTCCTCCAAGAGCATACTGTACGGTCGGATCTGCCTGCAGTCGCATCTTTTTTTTCAGCCGGTTGAGATAGACGCTTGCAACAATATTTTTTTCCTGGTTCAGCGGGGTTTCGGCTTCAACAATGGAGGCAAGGGTCAGCAATCCGGTTTCAGTGAGCCCCTGTTTGGCGGCGACGCTTTTCAGACTATCCGTATAAAAATGGCGGAATCGGCCGATAAGAAATCCGGCGGCTTCTTCAGGCGAGCTTGCCCATGCAAAGTCGTAGGTTCCGGGAAGCAGGTAACCTTCCGCATTTTTTGCCATAATGCCGCGTCTCACAAGCAGGCTGGGACTGGATGCCGCAGCCATGAATGCCGTAGAGTCGAAGTCAAGGTTTTGGGAGAGGATGCGGGCAACCCTGCCGAGATTGAGCCCTTCGGGGAGTGTGATACGTACCTCATCCTGGCGATGTGCATGGAGGTAGTACATCAGCATGAAATTCGACATTCCTGGTGCAATGGTGTACCTGCCCGGCTTGATATTGTGCAGCTTTGGAACAATGCTTACTGTGACGATTGCTGGCCATTTGCGGTTGATGGTGCCGTTGCGGTATAATTCGTCCACAATAGCTCTGATTCCCATATTTCTGTGAACAATCAGGCTGGTTGTACTGGAAGCTGTATTGAGCTCTGGCAGAAATAAAAAACATGCCAATATTGTCAGTAGTGCAGCCATGCTGACTTTAAGCGGGTTCCGCAAAAAAGTTTTTTTTGATGCCATTGTGCAGAGAGCCCCCTTAACTGGCCTGGATTCCCGGTTGACTGTTTTTCCACTCATACTGAAACAGTCTGGTCTCTTCAATGATGCAGTGATAGATTTTTTCCAGTGTATGAGCTTTCAGTGGTGAGTCGGCATGGCTCAGCACATTGTTCAGTACCTCTTTTTCTCGTTCAGGCTGAAGTACCTGCTCTCCAATTCTTGATTTCAGGGAGCTGATATTTTGAGCGCAATGAAGCCTTTCACAGAGCAGGGAGGATAATTGCTGGTCAAGAGTATCAATTTTTTTTCTCCATTCGTCAAGTTCCTGCCAATGTGCTCTATTGTTGACGGTGCTGTCTGTCATGATAATGGCGGTGGTTAAGAGTGATGCGTTGTTGTCTGAAACAAGGTATATAAAAAATGATTCCGGTTGTCGCTATGATTTTTCGCAGGAGAAGAGCTTCACCCAGTGGGCGACTTCCCGGTCGCTCAGAGGCCCTTCGTTGAGCTTTTTATTGTTCCGCGTGGTAACCGCAGCGCCAAACTCTTTCAGTTGAAGTGCAAACGTTTCAGATTTTACGCATTTGGCACCAAACGCGGTTGCATACCGTCGAATCTCATCATCTGAACTCACAATAGTAACCATTTTTACCCTTGTGTTCAACGACTTTACGTAATCAATGATCCAGAGGTCGGCACTTTTTGAGGCAGGAGTAAAAATGATGTGCAACGGAGCTCCTGAAGCGCTCTCTCTGGCACTTCCTTTTCCATCATAGACGATGGTGATCAAGCAACCGCTCTCGTTCTGAAATACGAGGAGTTCTTCTTCTGTTTTTTTGCGCAAAACTTCAAGCGTCGTTGAGGTCAGGGATTCATAAAGTTTGTGGATCAGGTTGTATCCGTCCACCACAATCTCGTTTACTCCTCTTTTCATTGGGATATCTGGCTCCTGGAAATTTTTTTTTCAATTGAAGTATTAAAATAGACTAATATTTTTTTAGTGCATCCTTTTTTATACATTTTATAGTGGTAGAGAGTGGTAAAAAATGGGAGTTTTCAATTGCTTTCGTTGTTTTTTAGCGCTTTCTTTTCCTTTGAGGGTGGTCGGAGCCTCTGGGAACTAACGGGAGCATCATAATGGCGGGTTTTATAGGAAAAGAGAGGCATGCCGTCGATGAGAAAGGGCGTCTGATGATTCCTGCAAGGTTTAGGCGGAAGTTTGAGCCAGTGGCTTCATCGGGTGCGGGAGATGAGGTTTCGGCCTTTGTTGATGGGCTGTATATTTTGAAGGCACCTGATCGCTCCATTGAACTTTATGAGCCTTTTATCTGGGCCGGGATGAGAAAGTCGATCTCCGGTCTCTCGGATTTTAATCCTGAAGAGCGTTTGTTGAAGACATTGATGTATGAAAGTCTTGAAACGGTTGAGCTTGACCGTCAGGGTCGGATTGCGCTGTCAAGAGAGTTTCTTGAGCATGCAGGTATAACCAGGGATGTTGTGATTATCGGGGCAGATACAAAAATGATTATTTGGGAGCCTGAGCGTCTTGTTACTCTGTTGCAGGAGAGTGCCAGTCGTTTTTCAGCTCTTGCAGGAAGGTACTTCTGATGGCTGTAACGCGAGATATATTTCACGATCCTGTGCTTGCCACTGAGATTGTTGCATTTCTGGCCACGAAGCCAGGTATTTATGTAGACGGGACTTTGGGAGGCGGAGGCCATTCTTTGGCGATGCTGCGAGCGCTCTTTGATGCCGGTTTTCTTGACGGATCGCTGCTGATAGGGATTGACCAGGATGAATCAGCATTGAGTGAGGCGAGCGAAAAGCTCAGGGAGTACGAAGCTCGTACGGTGCTGGTCAAGGGAAATTTCGTTGATATTGGGAGTATTATTACAAGGGTCTCTAGTGAAAAAGGGTTGCGGCCTAAGGTTGCCGGGATACTGCTTGATCTTGGGGTTTCATCGTTTCAGATTGACACGGCGGAGCGCGGATTCAGTTATATGAGGGAGGGTCCGCTTGATATGAGGATGGATAGAAGCTCTTCTGTCAGTGCGTCCGATATTGTTAATACCTATGAAGAGCGGGAGTTGGCGAAACTTTTTTACATCTATGGCGAAGAGCCAAGAAGTCGCAGTATCGCGAGGGCAATTATTGCATACCGCCAGAAAAATGGATCAGTCGGCAGTACGCAGGAACTTGCTGATATTATTCGTAGGAATGCCCATGGCGGAGAGAGGGTGATCAAGACACTTTCGAGAGTTTTTCAGGCATTGAGAATTGAGGTGAACGCTGAACTTGATGTTCTCCGCCAGGCGCTTGATGATGGTATTGATTGCCTCGATGAGCATGGGCGAATGGCGGTCATCACCTATCACTCTCTTGAGGACAGAATTGTGAAAAGGTTTTTTGCTGAAAAAGCGCGGAGTGACTGGGGTCCCAAAGGGGTTGGTTTGCGGGAGCCGCTTGCATGGGGCTCTGTTATCCCTGTTACCAGGAAGCCTTTGACTGCTACCCAGCAAGAGATAGGGGTAAACTCAAGAGCAAGAAGTGCAAAGCTGAGGGTTATTGAAAAAATTTATCATGGAGGTTGCAGTGGATGCTCGTAATGCACGTACCCTTTTTTTGTATAAAATTTTGCGTCACGTTAAAGGCTTTTGGAAAAAAAAATCCGGTGAGCCGCTTGCTTTGAAATGTTTCAGCGAGGTCAAGGAACTCCATAATTCAGGATTCAGGGAGTTGATCAGCAATACACTTGAGTTCGACATTGGTTACTTGCTGCGCCCAAGCTCTTTTTTGTACATACTGATTGGGGTAGGGATTATTCTTTTTCAGACCAATAACAATCTTGCCATTAATAATCTGGCTTTGCAGAATGAAAAGCTCAGGGAGCAGATACAGATGACCTCCAGTGTCATAACGTCACAGGAACTCAAAATGGATGAATTGCATAGTATCCGTAATATCGCTCAGGATGCATCTGTACTTGGGCTTGTATCTTCCAGTATTCCGCCGGTTGAACTTGAGCCATGAGTGACCAACAGCAGGGTGGGAGATCAGATGATCGGGAGTTTGGCAAGCGACTTGGCATTGTGGTTGCAGCATTTTCGCTATTTATTTTTGCAATTATTGGCATGTTGCTCAATATTCAAGTGATCAATGCCAAAAAATACCAGCATGACGCAGCCAAACAGTATGAGCGACTGGTTACTGAGCATGCCCAACGGGGCGCGATTCTTGACCGCGATGCACGTATGCTGGCAGAAAGTATTGAATCTATCTCTTTTTACGCTGATCCGTTGATTGTTCGCAATACTCCCCTGTTCGATAAAAGCGGTAAGCCGGTCAAGTTCAGGCAGAGTAACAAGCAGAAATCATACGATAATTCACTCGCTGTTGCGACTCTGTTTTCCAGGTATCTGGGGTCTGACAGGGCGGTGTATCTGAATGAGCTGCAGCATCATAAAAACGTGGTGGTGCTTGGTCGGAAAATATCTGTCGAAAAAGCGCTGCCGCTGATGCAGCTTATGCAGAAAAAAATTCACGGGGTGTGGTATGATCGTCAGCAGCAACGCTATTACCTGAATGTTGCCGCCCAGGTGATCGGCTCTATTTGGAGCGACAAGAACGAAATTGGGGGGAGTAGCGGTCTTGAATTGCAACTTGATAAGGAATTGAAAGGGCGTGACGGGACGAGGATATTTCAGCGCTCTGCCACAGGGCTCCGTTATCCTGCGCCCGATGCTGAACAACAGGATGCAATACAAGGCAACACGGTACAGTTGACCATTGATGGGAATATTCAAAGTATTGTTGAGGACGAACTTGCAAAGGGTGTTACTACCTTCAATGCCGATGCAGCGGCAAGTATTGTTATGGATGTCCGTACAGGAGAGATTCTTGCTATGGCCAACAACCCTACGTTTGATTTGAATCGGAGAAGTACCTGGAATCAAACAAATTCGCGAAACCGTGCGGTGACAGAAATGTACGAACCAGGATCAACGTTCAAGCTGGTCATGGCCGCTGCGGCAACGGAAGTCCTGAATAGGAAAGCTGAGGATAAGGTGTTTGCCAATAATGGGGTTCTGCCTATCTACAATCTCAAGATCCGCGATCATGAGCCTTATGGCACCATAACTTTTCGTGAGGCAATCATGTTTTCAAGCAACATTGTGGCTGCCAAGACAGCCATGGAGGTAGGACGTGAGAAGTTCAATGCTTATACACGGAATTTCGGCTTTGGAAAGAGAACCGGTGTTGGCCTGGTTGGTGAGGCTCCGGGAATTGTCCGCTCACTCTCTCACTGGGATCGCACCACGCTTCCCTGGATGGGGTACGGCTATCAGATTATGGCAACTCCATTACAGATTTTGCAGTCCTATGCGGCAATTGCCAATGATGGTGATTTAATGAAGCCTTATATTGTAAAGAGGGTCATTGATGCCAACGGTCAGGTTGTTCGGGAGAACACTCCTGAAAAAATCAGGCGGGTGGTTTCGCCAGAAACGGCACGATACCTAGGGAAGGAGTATTTTAAAGCTGTCGTTGACAGTGGGACGGCCAAAAATGCCGCAGTGCCGGGTGTGACCGTTGCAGGCAAGACCGGAACAGCGAGGCGTGCCGCCGGAGGTTCCTATGCCACCCCGGTCTATGTTTCTTCATTTGTAGGCTATTTTCCGGTAGAGACTCCCCGTTATGCGATTATTGTGATTGTTGAAAATCCCAGGACAGCTTATTATGCGGCGACGGTCGCTGCTCCGGTTTTTTCGAGTATTGCATCCAGAATTATTGCCTGCTCGGAGGAGATGCAGAAAAATCTTGCCATCCGTTCCTCGGAGAAGTTACTTATTGATTCCATTTCGACGGTTGTGCTTCCTGATCTTCGCGGGCTTAGCGGGGAAGATGCCCGGCGCATGTTACAATGGCTCGGTCTGGAGATGGATTATTCGGGAGATTTTGAGGGGGTTGTTGTCCGCCAGAGCATTGCGTCCGGTAGCAGGGTTGTAAAAAAAAGAGTGATAAGGGTGGTGCTTGCGTCAAGGAACATCAAGAAAAAATCGCCATGATGGAACCAGGAGAGTGTTGTGAAGGAGTGCAATTGGGGGAGTTGCTTAAGGGGGTTACCTCTTTGGCGCTTGCGGGAAATACCCTTGTTGACGGGGTGATTGGTATGGTTACCTGTGATTCGCGAGAGGTGCTTCCAGGCTCACTTTTTGTGGCAATAAAAGGTTATTGTGACGATGGTTCCCGCTTTATAAACAGTGCCATAGAGCGGGGAGCTGCCGCAGTTATCTGTGAGGAATTTCCATCTATACTCATCTCTTCCTGTCTTTATATCAAGGTCTCTGATGCGCGAAAGGCTCTTGCTGAAGCGGCCCGGATTTTTTATGGAAATGCCTCTGACCGGTTGCTTATTATAGGAGTTACCGGCACTAATGGGAAGACGACGACAGCAAAGCTGATTACGGCTATGCTCAACGCATGCAGTATTCCGGCTGGCTATATTGGTACCAATCTTTGTCGTATTGGAGATATTGCTATTGCGCTTGACCGTACTACCCCGGAGGCTCACGGGCTGCATGCTCTTTTCAGCAAGATGGTAAATGCGGGATGCCGGGCGGTAGTCATGGAGGTATCATCTCATGCTCTTGTGCTGCAAAGGGTTTTTGGTCTTCGTTTTCATGCGGCACTCTTTACCAATTTGACGCAGGAGCATCTTGATTTTCATCACTCCATGCAGGAGTATGCTTCAGCCAAGCAGCAATTGTTTGATCAGCTTTCTCCGGAAGGGTTTGCTGTATTCAACAGTGATGATAGCTATGCCGCACAGATGGCTGATCGCGTAGCTCGTGATAAAATATATTGTTGTACGTTGCAGCACGAGGCACCTCCCTTTTTTTCCTCTGGGCGGATTTTTGAGGCAACGGTTCTTGAGAGTACGTTGGCGTCAAGCAGTGTTGACCTTCATTTTCCTGATGCCCAGATGACGATGCAGGTTGGGCTTCCAGGACGCTTCAATGTCATGAATGTGCTTGAAGCTGCGGCCATTGGTACTGGTATGGGACTGGCTCCCGAAGCGATTTGCCGCTCCCTTTCTGCCGTGTCGGCGGTTGAGGGGCGTATGGAAAGGGTCGGTGAAAGCTGTGAGGGATGGTGTGCTTTTGTTGATTATGCCCATACTCCGGATGCGCTTTTTAAGGCGCTTGAAACCTTGAGCGCTCTCAAGCCTGAAGGTTCACGTCTTGTTGTGGTTTTCGGGTGCGGCGGCAACAGGGATCGTATAAAACGTCCTGAAATGGGACGTATTGCTTCTGAAATGGCCGATGAGGTTATCATTACTTCCGACAATCCGCGCAATGAAGAGCCTGAGTGGATTCTTGATGAGATTGAGCGAGGCATTACCGGTGATCATTATATGAGGATCAGTGACCGGGCGGAGGCTATCAAAAGGGCTGTTCAGATGCTTAAAAAGGGAGATGTTCTTCTTGTGGCTGGAAAAGGGCATGAAAAGTATCAGGAGATTGCGGGACGGAAACATTTTTTTTCGGATCAGGAGTTTATAAAAAAATATATGCAGGAAAACATATCCGGATATTCGGAGAAGGAGAGCGTGTGCAGGTAGAGGCAAAAGGCGTGTTGACCATTGATGATTTCAAAAATGTTGGAGACGTTATTGTAGCGGCGCGCCATGGCGTGTCCACTCTTGCGCAACAACCACCATTGGAAATTCCCTCTCCTGTGGTGGTCATTGATTCAAGGGAGGTGACGGGTGGTGAAATTTTTATTGCTCTGAAAGGTGAGAATGCTGACGGGCACTCTTTTATTGATGCTGTTTTTGAAAATGGCGCATATTGGGCAATGGTAAGCCGCCAGTGGTATGAGGCGCAGGGCTCGGTTGAGCCGCCGCCAGGCAAGGGGTTTATTGTTACGGATGATCCTGTTGCAGGGCTTCAGCGGCTTTCGATGCTGTACAGGAACAAATTTACCATCCCTGTTGTGGCCATCGGCGGCAGCAATGGAAAGACCACAACGAAGGAGATGGTTGCCTCGGTGCTTGGAACCGGTTTCAAGGTTCAGATGAGCCAGGGGAACAGGAACAACCATCTCGGGGTTCCGTTGACCCTGCTGCAACTGCGCCATGATACCGATATTGCCGTTGTCGAGATGGGCATCAATCATCCGGGCGAGATGGCCTTGCTTGCCAGTATTGTCAGGCCGACCCACGGACTTCTTACCAATATTGGTCATGAGCATCTGGAGTTTCTGCTTGATCTTGACGGGGTTGCTGAGGCTGAAACACAGCTTTTCGCATATCTCTCTCAGCAAGGGGGTACTGTCTTTGTCAATAGCGATGATCCCCGGCTCAGTGCGGCTGGTGAAGGGCTCGTGGGTCATGTCAGTTATGGTGTTGCAAAAAGCTCAGCACAGAGCTGCTGGGCCCGGGAGATTTCGGTCAACAAGGCTGGTATGCTCTCTTTTCTTTTATGTTCAACCACTGGTAGTGAAGCCGTCACCCTGAACTTTACCGGAAAGCACAATGTGCTCAATGCCATCGCTGCAGCCGCAGTGGGGCTTCATTTTGGTCTCTCCCTCCGTCAGATCCGTGAGGGGTTGGAACGGCTGGTTCCTGCTCCGGGTTGGAAACGGCTTGAAGTCGTAGATTCAGGTGGTTTTCGAATCCTCAATGATACCTATAACGCCAATTCCGATTCAATGCGTCGGGCGATTGATGCGCTTTGTGATATTCCATGCGCGGGTAAAAGGGTTGCCGTTCTGGGCGATATGCTTGAACTTGGAGTGGCGGGAGATGTTGAACATGAGGCAATTGGCCACTATATTCAGCAGAGCTCGGTCGATATGCTTTTTACCTTTGGAGAGAGTGCCCGGATTTTTGGCCATGAGGCTCCCGAGCTTTTCAGAGGCCATTTCGAGTGCCGTGAAAAACTTCTTGCAGCATTGCTGATGGTGTTGCATGAGGGTGATACCCTGCTTTTTAAAGGATCAAGAGGGATGAAGCTTGAGCAGGTTGTCGAAGCGCTCATTAACGCAAAAACCATAACAAGGTAAAAATACGGTATGCTTTATTATTTGCTGAAGTCCATCGATAATTTGTTCGATCCTCCAGGGCTTCATGTTATTGAGTATCTCACGTTCAGAGCGAGTGCTGCGGGCATTACGGCATTGCTGATTGTTCTCTTTGCCGGACCCAGATTTATCATCTATCTGAAATCGAGGTTCATTGAACCGATCAAGGAGGAGGCGCCTCCGGAGCATAAAAAGAAAAAAGCACTGCCCACAATGGGAGGGGTGCTTATCATTTTTTCCATTGAGATATCGGTGCTGCTCTGGTCAAAATTTAATGATCCGCATGTCTGGCTGATCATGCTGGCTATTTTCTGGATGGGGATCATTGGCTTCATTGATGACTACCGAAAGGTGGTACTGAAAATCAAGGGGGGGTTGTCGGCTCGTTACAAGCTTATCGGGCAGTTCTCTCTCGGCCTGGTAGTTGGCCTTTATACCTGGTTTGACCCTGCGTTTTCAGTGCTTCTGTCGACGACAACGGTCCCTTTTTTCAAGAATCTGACTCTTGATTACGGTTATTTTTACATTCCGATTGTCATCTTCATTATTACTGCTGTTTCGAATGCGGTCAACTTGACCGATGGACTTGATGGTCTTGCCGCCGGAAGTTCGGCCATTGTGGTCATGGGTCTTGGAGTCTTTTCCTATCTGGCAGGAAATGCCGTCTATGCGGTATACCTCAGCATTCCCTTTATCCCCGGCGGGGGGGAGATTGCCGTGGTCAGCATGGCAATTGTCATGTCCTGTGTGGGATTTTTGTGGTTCAATTCCAATCCGGCAGAGATTATCATGGGCGATACCGGATCCCTTGCCCTTGGCAGTGCCATTGCTGTCATAGCGCTTTTGATCAAGCAGGAACTGCTTCTGCCATTGATGGCGGGTATATTTTTTCTTGAGACTCTCTCGGTCTCTCTTCAGGTACTTTATTTCAAGTATACGAAAATGAGGTTCGGTCAGGGCCAGAGGATTTTTTTGATGGCGCCCCTTCATCATCATTTTCAGTTGAAAGGGTGGGCTGAGCAAAAGATTGTGATCAGGTTCTGGATTTTGACTATTCTTTTTTTTCTTGCCAGTCTTATGACTTTAAAACTCAGATAAGCGTGAGACACATGGATTTTACGGGTAAAAAGGTGTCGGTCATCGGCGCAGGGAAAAGTGGAATGGCCGCAGCGGAGTTGCTCTGTCGCAAAGGTTCGAAGGTGCTGATCAGTGAGTTTGGCCCTGTCAGAGCGGAGGATCGGTTGCGTCTCAATGAGATGCAGATACCCTTTGAAGAGGAGGGTCATTCGGAGCGGGTCTACGATGCTGATTTTTGTGTTCTTAGCCCGGGCGTTCCGCCAGATGCTGCGGTTGTGGTAACCATGGAGGCCAAAGGAATTCCACTGTATAGTGAGATCGAGATCGCAAGTCGTTGTTGCAAGGCAAGGATTGTCGGAGTTACCGGCACAGATGGAAAAACCACCACATCAACGCTTCTTCATCGCCTCTGCGAGGAGGATGGTCGCCGGCATGGATACCGCGCCTTCAGTGTCGGCAATATAGGAGTGCCGTTTTCTTCGATGGTTCTGGATATGCATGCCGGAGATGTTGCTGTTGTCGAGTTGAGTAGTTACCAGTTGGAGCGTTCTCCCTCGTTCCGGCCTGATGTCGCCGTTATTACGAATATTACACCAGATCATCTCGGTCGTTACGGTGGCGAACTCTCCCGTTATGCTGCGGCGAAGTTCAGGATTTATGCCAATCAGGGCTCAGAAGATACGCTGGTCTATAATGAGGATGATCCTATCCTCAGGGAGCATTTTTTCGATGGTGCGAAGCGTTTTTCGTTCAGGATGATACCGTTTGGCATGGAATTTCATGCTGGAATCAGGCATGATTCCCCAGTTGTTTGCTTTGAGGGCGATACCGTCGTTGTCCGTACGCTCAACGGTGACGAGCCTGTTGTGGTGACATCTGATTTTTTGAAGAACAGTTTCCGTGGCCGCCATAATATCTCTAATGTGCTTGCGGTTGTAGCTGTTGCCAGGGCTCTGGGTATTGATAATGAGGTGGTTCGTCTGGTACTCAGGGAGTTCAGGGGCGTTGAGCACCGTCAGGAATATGTTGTGAGCATTAACGGGGTGGACTGGGTCAATGATTCAAAAGCGACAAATATCAATGCCATGCGTACTGCGCTTGAGGCTCTTCCCGGCACGGCAGTACTTCTTGCCGGGGGGCGGGATAAAGGAAACGATTACGCTTCGATTACGGGGCTTGTCCAAAAAAAAATATCTTTGCTTATTGCTCTCGGCGAGTCGCAGGAAAAGATTGTCGCAGCTTTTAAGGGCATTGTGCCTGTTGCAGTGGCAGACTCATTGGAAAATGCTGTTGTACTGGCGTATGATGCTGCCAGACCTGGTCAGAGTGTGCTTTTTTCGCCCGGTTGTGCAAGCTTTGATATGTTTCATAATTTTGAAGAGCGCGGCATGAAGTTTAAACAATGTGTTCATCAGTTACCTCAATGCTGAATACCGATTACACTCCGGACCCTGCAGGGGTTTTAGCTCAGGATGAACTTTTTCCGCAGTCAGGCAGGGATGGTATTGTCGGAAAGCTTCTTGTACTCATTGTTGCCATTCTCATGAGTGTAGGGATTGTTGTCGTCTATAGCAGCGGAGCGGGATGGGCGGTCACGAAGTACTCCAGTTCAGAGTATTTTTTGTGGCGCCAGATTATTTTTTCTATGCTCGGAATAGGCACGGTGCTCATTGTTGCCCAGCTCGACTATCATGTATTCTGGAAGACCAGTAAAATTATTTTGTTTGCCAGTATTCTGCTTTTGATTTTTCTTTCTGCCATGAAAGCGGTTGGTCTTATTTCTGGAGCTGCGCGGTGGATAGGATTTGGTCCGCTTAAATTCCAGGTTTCAGATTTTGCGAAATATGCGGTTATTTTTCATTTTTCAAGGCTTATCAGCGAGAAACAGGGATATATAAAGGATCTTTATAACTCCTATTATCCCATGCTTCTCCTTTTGATGGTTGTCGTGGCTCTTGTGGCTATTGAGCCAAATTTCAGTACGGCGTCGCTTATTGCTGTGACAGGTTTTACGCTTATGTTTATCGGAGGGGTTAGTATTCGCCATCTCATGGCTACCGCTCTGCCGCTGATTCCCCTGGCTGGGATTTTTGCCATTGCAGAACCGTACCGGCTTGCCCGTTTGCTTTCGTTTACCAGCGGAAATGAAAAAGGGGCAACCTATCAGGTTACGCAGGCATTGATTGGATTGGGGAACGGGGGGCTTGTTGGTCTCGGTATCGGTCAAAGCAAGCAGCGGGAACTCTATCTCCCACTTTCCTACAATGATTTTGTTTTTGTGATCATCGGTGAGGAGTATGGATTTGTCGGGGCTGTTGCAGTCATTGCTCTTTTTGTGGGATTTTTAGTCTGCGGCCTTATCATAGCCAAACATGCGCCCGATAATTTTGGTAAATACGTTGCTACCGGAATCACGATGGCGATCTCTCTTTTTGCGTTTGTCAATATTGCCGTTGCCTGTCACCTGCTTCCGACGACTGGTGTGGCTCTTCCTTTTATCAGCTATGGAGGCACAGCGCTTCTCTTTAATTCTCTCGGGGTAGGGATTCTCATGAGCATAGCACGTTACAAAAGTCCAGGACTTGAAAAAGAGACTCTGTATGGCGTCACTGAAAGGAGGGGTGCATGAACGTGCTTTTTGCTGGCGGAGGAACCGGAGGTCATTTGTATCCGGCTGTAGCTATGGCAGGAGAGGTCAGGAAACTGGTGCCGGATGCGACTATTTCTTTTGCAGGTACGACCAGTGGTATTGAGGCGACTGAAGTCCCAAGGCTTGGTTATCGGTTGCATCTTGTGCCGGTCAGAGGCTTGAAACGAGGACGGTCGTTTGCCGCTCTTATCGCCAATATCGGAGTGGTTGCTGATTTTGTTGCGGCTTTGGGAGGTGCAGTTGCTTTGATTGGCCGGGAAGCCCCTGATGTTGTTGTCGGTACCGGTGGATTTGTCAGCGCACCTCTGCTGCTTGCGGCTCAACTCATGCGGAAAAAAACGCTTGTTCAGGAGCAAAACGCATTCCCTGGTGTAACGACAAAATTGCTTGCAGCATTGGCCAGTGAAGTGCATCTCTCTTTTGAAGAGGCGCGCCGGTTTATTGTAAAAAAAAGGCAGATCTTTGTTACTGGTAATCCGTCACGTTCTTTTGTATTGCAGCACTCCGCAGTGGCAAGGGATTGCTTCTCCCTGCATGAAAAACGTCCAACCCTTCTTGTTTTTGGGGGGAGCCGTGGTGCGCGTTCAATAAACAATGCTGTGCTTAAGCGGCTTGATGACATTACGGCGTCAGCAAATCTTATATGGCAGACCGGTGCACTCGACTTTGAACGCCTTAAAAGTCAGGTTCAGCCCTCACCTTATCTCTGGATTTCTCCCTATATTGAAGAGATGGGGGCTGCTTATGGTGCCGCCGATCTTGTTGTATGCCGTGCGGGGGCTTCATCTATCGCAGAGCTGACCAATCTTGGAAAACCGTCGATTCTTGTTCCTTATCCTCATGCAACCGGTGATCACCAGCGGCATAATGCACGGGCGCTTGTTGCTGCAGGGGCTGCCCTGCAGGTTGAGGATGATTGTCTTGAGCAGCAGGCACCTATAGATGATATTCTTGAGTTGCTGCACGATGCAGGGAAGCTTGCAGAGATGGGTGCCGCTTCCCGGAAACAGGCATATCCCGATGCGGCTCGTCAGCTTGCCCAGCGAATTGTTAACCTTGCAAAATAATTTTAAGAGAGAGGATTCAAACACAGATGGAATTAGGGAACACAAAAAAAGTTCATATTGTCGGAGTGGGTGGTGCGGGGATGAGTGCTATCGCAGAGCTGCTTCTGAAGTCGGGGTTCAGTGTCACGGGCTCTGATCTTTCTTCGGGCGAGGTGACCGACAAGCTTGTTATGCATGGTGCGGTAATTTACCAGGGTCACCTTGCAGAGCAGGTTGCATCCAGTGATGTTGTTGTCTACTCCTCTGCGATCAGGCCGGAAGAGAACGTGGAAGTCATTGCTGCCGTAAAAGCGGGTATTCCGGTCATCAAGCGGGATGAGATGCTTGGTGAGCTCATGCGCTATAAATATGGAGTATGTATTGCTGGCACGCACGGAAAAACAACCACTACCGCCATGATTGCCACCATGCTTATTGAGTCTGGTGAGTCGCCGACGGTAATGATTGGCGGCATATCAGACTATCTGAAGGGCAGCACCGTGGTTGGTGAGGGGAAATTTATGGTTATTGAGGCCGATGAGTATGATCGGGCCTTTTTAAAACTTACTCCGACCATTGCTGTTGTCAACAGCCTTGAGTCCGAGCACATGGACATTTATGGTACGCTTGACGAGCTGAAGCTGGCGTTTATTGCTTTTGCCAACAAAGTGCCGTTTTACGGGAGGGTGATCTGTTGTGTTGATTGGCCGGAAATCAGAAAGATCATTCCGTTGATGAACCGTCTCTATACTACCTTTGGTATTGATGAGCCAGCCGACGTTATGGCATTTGACATTGTTGCTGAAAAACAGTGTAGCACCTTTTCTATAAAGGCTTATGGCCGTGAGTACCCCAATGTTTGCATTAATGTGCCGGGACGCCACAATGTGCTCAATGCTCTGGCAGCGTTTTCAACAGGACTTGAGTTGGGAATCATGCCTGAGCTGCTGATTGCCGGGCTTGGCCGGTACAGTGGAATGAGGAGACGGTTTCAGGTTAAATATGATAATGGTCACGGGCTTATGATTGTGGATGATTATGCCCACCATCCATCAGAAGTCAAGGCAACTGTCATTGCGGCCAAAAGCGGATGGCTTGAACAGAGGGTTGTTGCAATTTTTCAGCCGCATCTTTTTTCGCGGACAAGGGAGTTTGCCAGTGAATATGGCTGGGCACTTTCGAGGGCGGATATGGTTTTTGTTGCCGATGTCTACCCTGCCAGGGAAAAGGCTGTTGATTATCCGGGTGTCGATGGTGAACTGGTTGCTGCCGCAGTACGCAAGGCAGGTGGAAAACACGTTGAATTTATTGCCGATATTGAGACTCTTTTTTCAGCTCTCAGAGAGTTGTCGGTTAACGGAACGATGCTTTTGTTTATGGGTGCTGGCGATATTACCCATTTGGCATCAAGAGTTGCTGCTGCCAGCAGAGTTGATGATCCAGCTTAGTACAAGAGTTTTCCCGTATCGGGTTTGGCTGCGTTATGAACGGATTCAAAACAGTATTCTCTTAATTCTCTTATGGTTGATTCCGAATACAGAAAAGAGCCCCGTGGTATGTCGGAGTCCACTACTTCGGGTGCTCAGGGAGAGGCGCAAGGCGGAGTGGATTGTGCACCAGCTTCCGGTGGCAGTTGGGTTGCCCGGGTAGTTATTTTTTTGACGGTTATCGCTGTTCTTGTTGCGTTGGCCACCTTTGCTGCACAGTGGAAAAAGGGGGTGGCTGTCAGGGGTTTTGTTGTTGATGGGGCGTCAATTATTTCTGACAGGGAGATCCTGTTACGCATAAATGTATTTAAGGGCCGAAATTTACAGAATCTTGATACCAAAGAGCTGAAAAAGAGGATTATGACGATTCCCTATCTCAGTGACGCAGAGATTGGTAAAGAGCTGAATGGAATTGTCCGTGTCAAGGTTTTCGAGCGGGAACCTGTTGCAGTAACGGTTCTTGATGGTCAAGTTATGGCTCTTGACGGAGAGGGGTTCCTTTTACCAGAGACGAAGGATTTCGTTGAAAAATTTCCGAAATTACTGAGAATTTCAGGGATAACCCGTTTTGGTATTGCCGGTAACGGTTTACGGCAAATTGATAGGCGTGATGTTGCATTGATCAGAGAGTTTCTTGATGTGCTCTCACGGAGCGACTATGCAAGCTTGCTTATCGGTGAACTTCATCTTGAAGGCAATAACATGACGTGGTGTCTTACTGCCCAGAGTCCAGTTCGTTTTATTGTTGGCAACGATGGGAATTACAAGGAAAAGTTGAAAAAATTCGAGATATTCTGGCAAAAGGTGATTTCCAGAAAAGGTTTTGATTCTTATGAAACTGTTGACCTGAGGTTCCGAGACAGGGTTTTTACCAGGGATACTCTCTCTCCGGTGGTGATGAAGGATGCTCCCCTGTGATAATTGTGTATAGAATAGAACAATGCTGATGAGCAATATTGCTGTAGGTCTTGATATTGGTACAACCAAGGTGTGCGTTGTTGTTGCTGAAAAAGATGAAATAGGAAAGCTTAACGTCCTTGGAAAGGGGCGTTCAAACTCTGACGGCCTTCAGCGGGCTACGGTGGTCAATATTAACAAGACTGTAACCGCTATAAAATCGGCTGTGGCTGATGCTGAGCGGGAGTCATCCATTCGTATTCACGGGGTCAATGTCGGTATTTCAGGGGCGCATGTTCATTGCATTCACAGTCATTCGGAAATAAGTATCAATCAGACAGGGATTGTCAATGATTCTGATGTGAAGCGTTTTCTGGAAAAGGCCAAAACCAATATCCGGTATCTGGATATTGATCATGAAATTATCCATGTCATTCCGCAAGAATTTATTGTTGATGATCAGGATGGGCTGCTTGACCCGATAGGTATGGCCGGGACAACGATGAGGGGCAGCGCTTATATTGTGGTTGGTCTGAGAACAAAGATTCGTAATATCAAGCAGTGTGTTGAGAAGGCTGGACTCGATATCAGTGCCGTTACGTTCGAGCCTGTGGCTTCGGGAATCTCTGTTATGAAAGAGCGTGAGAAGAAAAGCGGTGTGGTTGTCATTGATATTGGCGGAGGAACGACCGAAGTGGCCATTTATATTGATGGTGCAATCCGCTATTCAGAGGTTATCAAGGTTGCGGCAAATGACGTCACTCACGATATTGCCCATGGGGTTAGGGCTCTTTATGAGGTTGCCGAAGAGCTGAAAATAACGCATGGATGCGCTTACAGCCGGCTGAGCGGTGAGGATGAGGAGCTTCTTATTGAAGGAATCGAAGGTCATAGGCAAAAATCTGTGCCCAAGAGTTCACTGACAATGATCATTGAGGCGAGGATGATGGAGATTCTGGAGCTTGTGCGCGATTCGGTGCATCGGTCGGGCTATTATGAGTATCTGAATGCAGGAGCCATTATAACAGGCGGGGGTTCACTTTTGCCGGGTACTGAGGAACTTGCGCATGATGTTTTTGGTCTTGATGTTCGCATAGGTTATCCGGAAGGGGTCTCCGGCGGGATCAAGGGTTCTGTCAATAACCCCATGTATGCAACGGTTATGGGTCTCGTTGCCCATGCCTTTCAGAACAATCTTTCAGTGGATCACAGCTTTGCTCCGCCACCGGAACTCCCGTTTGATATGCCTCCGAAAATCAGGGAGGATTCCCCTGCAGTGGGCCAAACCCCTGGCGGGAATAAAATTATTGAAAAGATGAAGCAGTTTTGGGACAATCTATAATAAAAGATCAAATAAGAGCCTACTAAAGCGGAGAACTGAAAAAAATGGCATTTGAGCTTGATCCGGGCCTGTTCGACAGTGAACAGGGTAAAGGGGTTACCATAAGGATTGTCGGTGTCGGCGGTTGCGGCGGCAATGCGGTAAATAACATGATTGACCGGAAAATCAGTGGTGTTGAGTACATTGTATTCAATACCGATCGTCAGGCGCTTTTGAATTCGAAAGCTCCGCTGAGGGTGCAAATTGGTAAGAAAGCGACGAATGGGCTGGGTGCAGGAGCAGATCCTGCCAAAGGTCGTCAGGCGGCTGAAGATGACCGTGAAATTATTGCGGCCCAGCTTAGAGGGGCTGATCTTGTCTTTATTGCCGCAGGCATGGGCAAAGGAACTGGTACTGGTGCGGCTCCCGTGATTGCCTCGATTGCGAGAAATATGGGCATACTCACGATTGGAGTTGTGACAAGGCCGTTTAATTTTGAAGGGCAGGTCAAGGCAAATATTGCCGATGGCGGTATCGTTGAATTGCGGAAATATATCGACACTCTTATTCTTGTCGAAAATGAAAAAATTCTCAGTATCGCTGAAGAGGGAGTAAGTGCTACCGAAGCGTTTAATATGGCAAACGATGTTCTCTACAGGGCGGCTAAAGGCATCGCTGATATTATTACCCGTCATGGTCATGTCAATGTTGATTTTGCTGATGTTTGCAGCATTATGGCCGGGGCTGGTGATGCCGTTATGGGGTCTGCTGCAGCCGCAGGCGAACGCCGGGCATTGAAAGCCTCATCTGATGCTCTCAACAGTCCTCTTCTTGAGGGCGTTTCGGTAAAGGGTGCCAAAGGGGTCCTGGTCAATATTACCGGCGAGGTAACCATGAGGGACATGTCGGATGCGATGAATTATATCGAAGAACAGGTTGGCAGTGATGCTAAAATTATTAATGGCTATGTTGATGAGCCGCAGGTATCAGGTGAAATCAGGGTTACCGTCATTGTAACCGGTTTCAAGCGAAAGACGCAGGATGACGGGACTGCGCCTGCTGTGCGGCCGTTTGTTCCGCCGGTGCAGGGTCTCAGGCTTGGACAGGCGCCTTCATCCAGTCGGCAGGGCGCATCTCTTTATGCGGAACGCAAGGAGGAGGATTTGCGTATTCCTGCCTATATCAGAAGGCAGTTGTCAATTAATGACCCGCAGGAGATTGAGGGGCGAAAAAATACTGGACATGATGCTGATTACAGCCCGCCGATTGTGGGCAGCAGAGGAGAACACGAAGATAAAATTCAGAAAGGCTTGTCAGATACCCCTGCATATCTTCGCAGGAAAAACAATGGAATTTGATGGAGCATTTCTAATCAGGAAATAAAGGAATTAATGAACTATTGTACTCTTTCCGCAGAGGATGCGGTTGCAAGAATTAAGTCGGGTGACAGGGTTTTTTTACACACAGCGGCAGCAACACCGCAACGATTGATTGAGGCTATGGTCGGGCGCTCAGAAGAGCTGAGAAATGTTGAAATTGTCAGCCTTCATACCGAGGGTGACGCCCCCTACGCAAGGCCGGAATATCGTGAAAGTTTCCGGTTGAATGCCCTGTTTGTGGGTAAAAATGTTCGCAAGTCTGTGCAGAATGGTGACGGGGATGCTATTCCGGTTTTTCTCAGTGACGTCCCCTCTCTTTTTTATAATAGAATACTTCCGCTTGATGTGGCGCTTGTGCACGTCTCTCCTCCTGACCGGCATGGCTACTGCTCTCTTGGGGTTTCGGTCGACGCTACCCTTGCTGCCGTGCATGCAGCAAAGCTGGTTATTGCCCAGGTGAATCCGAATATGCCTCGTACGCATGGAGAGGGAATTCTTCATATAAGCAAAATTCATGCGATGGTTGATGTCGAAGATCCCATTCCTGAAACTCCCCGTCATATCTTGAGCGATATCGAGGTCCGTATCGGTCGCCATGTTGCCTCCATTGTTGAGGATGGCGCGACGCTGCAGTTGGGAATTGGTGCAATTCCTGATGCGACTCTTGCTGCACTTTCCGGCCACCGTGATCTCGGTATTCATTCAGAGATGTTTTCGGACGGAGTTATTGATCTTGTTGAAAAGGGCGTGATTAATGGTCGCAAAAAGCGAAGCCATAAGGAGATCATGGTCGCAAGCTTTCTTGTCGGCACTCGACGGCTCTATGATTTTGTTGATGATAATCCGCTGGTCGAAATGCTTCCCTCTGATTATGTTAACGATACGCGGGAGATCCGCAGAAATCCACGGGTGACGGCAATTAACAGCGCTCTTGAAATCGACATGTCCGGCCAGGTCTGTGCTGATTCGATCGGGCAGAAATTTTATTCTGGTGTTGGTGGGCAGATGGACTTTATCCGGGGTGCAGCACTCTCCGAAGGGGGCAAGCCGATAATTGCCTTGCCCTCAACCACAAAAAGCGGTCTGTCGCGCATTGTTCCGCAGCTTAAACCCGGGGCCGGTGTGGTCACCACCAGGGCTCATGTGCAGTATGTCGTTACCGAGTTCGGGATTGTTAATCTTCATGGCAAAAATCTCCGCCAGAGAGCCGAAGCGCTTGCAACCATTGCCCATCCCGATTTTAGTGAGGATATCTGCCGTCAGGCACATGAACTCTACGGCTGCTACGGAAGGAGCTGTTCGTAAAAAGGCCAATCAGTTCACTTTCATCCCGTTGAACCAGTCAGGGACATTCCTGGCTGGTGATGCCGATCAGGCTGACCATGCGCCCGGTTTCGCCTTGATCGCGTCGGTAGGAAAAGAACAGATTGTTGTCGCGGACTGTGCAGAAGGGCGATCGCTCGATATTTGAGGGAGGAACTCCTGATGCAAGCAGTTGGTGATAGTTGACCCGGGCAAGATCGAGCAGATATTTTTCTTCGTTATTCCTGTCGGGGGAGCGCTGGCAGCTCCCTGCAGGAAACTCAAGGGCAACCTCCCGGCCAACTTCGTAGGCCTCGGGCGAGATTCCCGTGCCGATCCAGGCAAGGCACTCTTCCGGGATAGTGTTAAAGCGCATTCTCATGGCTTCGATGGTTTTCATCACAATGGCTCCGGCACTCCCTTTCCATCCGGCATGAACTGCGCCTGAAGCCTGATGACGTGGATCGTAAATGAGCACAGGATAGCAGTCTGCGGTAAAGATGCAGAGGAAGAGATTTTTTCTGTCCGTAATGAGTGCATCATAACCGTCGTAATCTCCCGGTTCTTTGGCAAAAAGTATTTCGGTGCCGTGTACTTGCCGAGAGGTGACCAGCCGTGCGGGATTGATGCCGATGTCGGTGCAGAGGCGCAGGAAGTTCTCTTCGACTCGTTCTTTCAGATCATCGGTGTTTCTTCCGAGGTTCAATGATGAAAAAGATCCCTCGCTTCCACCTCCGTTTCTGGTGCTTTGCAGCGCAATGAGTTCACGGTAAAGCAGGAAGCAATCAGGCACAATATATTTTTCGGTCAAGCTTAATCTCGGGGTGATCAAATCTTTTTCGGGACGGTCCATTTTTTTTGCGCGTCGTTATTTATGAAAAGCGTTATTCGGGTAACATAGTGCTTTTTTTTAGTGGCGTCTCATTGGAGCGTAGAATTATCTGCAAAGGATTTATTATTTCAGGAAGAGTCTTATCTTGAAGGCGTTGGCGGTGCTCGTTGCATGTACCCATTGAAGCTCTTTTTCCTGGCAGAAGATGCTCCATGAATGTAAACACAAGGTTCATTGATGATGAAAAGGGCTGATGAAGAGAGGTTTTTGGACGATTTGGGGCGTTCTTCACGTGCGCTGTCAGATTATATGGGTCTTGGATTGCAGATTGCTGTTAGTTTTGCGTTTTTTGTCTTGCTGGGATATTGGGCCGACAGCAAGCTTGGCACGTCACCATGGCTCTTTCTGTTTGGAGTTTTGATCGGCATGGTTGGCATGGCACTTCTTCTTCTGAAGGTTGTTCGGGCGGCAAACAAAAAAAAATAGCATATTTTACACTCATTATGACGGTTAATCAAGAAAGAAGCGGTAGATATGAAGCCAGTGTTTGAATTTTTTATTAAGTTGTGTATCTTATCCGTCATTTTATGGGGGGTAATTTTTTCAGCTTTCGGGTCGGGCAGTGTTAATGTGCACTCACTCTTTATCGCCTGGGCGATGGTGGTTGCCAATACGGTTACAGGTTACCTTCTCTTTGAATATGCATTTGATAAAGAATCGGCACTTTTCACCAAGGTTGTTTTTGGTGGGTTGACCATTCGGCTGCTTGTGTTGATGGTGCTTGTGTTGGTTGTTATTGTCAAGGACTTTGTCGATAGATATGATTTTGTCCTTTCGTTTTTCGCTTTTTACTGTATCTATGTTATTGTTGAGATTCTCGGGTATCAAAAGAAAAACAAACAGAAAAAGAATACTGCATGAAACGGCTAAACGTCAAACGGGTTAAGGCTTTCCTCAAGGTTATTGCGATTCTTGTGCCGCTTGCGCTGAATGTTGACAGCCTTGTCGCTGCTCCACATGATGTCGCCGCCGTACCTGCACCTGCAGTTGAAGCGGTACATGGTGAAGTTCAGGCTGTTGCGGAAGAGGAAAAGGCTGGTGATGTTATCATGCATCATATTCTCGACAACAACGTCTTTGTCTTTGATCCTTTTGGTGAAATCCATCTCCCAAAACTTCCGCCGGTTGCCGGGATTGATATTTCAATCACCAAGCATGTGGTGATGCTCTGGCTTGTGTCGGCCTCACTGTTGATCGTTTTTTCAATTGTTGGAGGAAAATACAAGAACATGAGTGCCCGTCAGGCTCCCAAGGGACTGGCCAATGCCATGGAGGCGCTTGTAGAGTTTATCCGGCTTGATGTGGCCAAGTCAAATATCGGTCATGGCTACGAAAAGCATCTTCCTTACCTGTTGACGGTATTCTTTTTTATCCTCTTTTGTAACCTTCTTGGTCTTATTCCCTACGGAGCAACGGCGACGGGCAACGTCAACGTCACTCTCACACTCTCCATATTTACCTTCTTCGTAACCCAGATTGCCGCTTTCAGGGCCCACGGTGTCAAAGGTTATCTTCAGCACCTTACCGCAGGTACCCATTGGTCGCTCTGGATCATTATGGTACCTATTGAGATCATAGGCCAATTTACGAAGCCTTTTGCGCTTACCGTACGACTCTTTGCCAACATGACGGCGGGTCACATCATCATTCTCAGCTTGATCTTCATCAGCTTCATTCTGAAAAGTTATATTGTTGCCATAGCGGTCTCTGTTCCATTTGCCATTTTTATCTATCTGCTTGAGCTCTTTGTTGCATTTTTGCAGGCGTTTGTCTTTACCATGCTCTCCGCGCTCTTTATTGGTCTTGCCACTGCGCACGAGGGTCATGACGAGCATGAGGCTGCAGTTGCGCATCATTAAAATGACCCGGGGTATTGCTGGGGAACAGGTTTTGCTTTAATGTTTTTTATTCGCCGGTTTCAAAACTGCTAATTATCCTTTAGCAAAAAACTTACAACAAATAAACGGAGGTAATTACAAGATGGAAGGTTTAGGTTTAGCTTATTTGGGTGC
>CAIQGA010000004.1 GCA_903871235.1 uncultured Chlorobiaceae bacterium | reverse complement strand
TCTACTTCCGTAATGGATAGCGTTAAAGTAATTGATATGTATAACGACGCTGTTCAGGTAAATTTAGCCTATGAAGAACGGAAATATCATTGGGTTCAAGAATTTTTCAGACCAGATGAAGCATTGAGACACGTCGAAACGCTATTTCAGGATACTAAACGAGTAGAACGTGAATTAGCTAATTTACATCATTCAGTGCAATGAAAACAGAACTATTCATAAAAGACCTGTTAAAACAGGACAAAAGCGGACAGTTTGAGTTTAAAGAAGTTGTTTGTAAAGATGCTATTGGTAAAACCATTTGTGGTTTTTTGAATAATGAAGGCGGTCAATTACTTATTGGTATTGCTGAAAACAAAGAAATAAAAGGTATTAAGGATGCTGATAAATGGCGGTTTGAAATAGAACAATATCTGATTAAAGAATTGGTGCCTGAAGCACCCGCGACAGTTTCTGTTGAAAATTATGGAGACAAGCAATTGCTTTTAATTAAAGTATGGGAAGGTTCAAAACAACCCTACATTTTTAACGGCTGTATTTATTATCGAAGAAATAACAGAACTATTCAAGCGTCATCAAAAGAAATTTCTGAACTCATTCATAAAAGGCAAGAAACCGAAATTCATTGGGAACGTCAAGCAGCATTGGGTGTAGAGTTGGAAGACCTGGATTTTGAAGAAATTAAAAAAACGATGGACGCAGCATTGTTTGACAATAAAATGAAAGATATTAAAAAAGAGCCTTTTGAATTTCTTTCATATTATGGCCTTTTTCAAAACGGAAATTTTACCAATGCGGCAGTCGTGCTTTTCGCTAAAAAGCCTTCACGGTTTATTCCACAAGTGAGAGTGCGTTTAGCATTTCTTGACCAAGGCAAAGTAGGTGATGTTTTTAAAGATGACCAACTATTAGAGGAGAATTTATTTAAGAACATTGAAGCCATCCAGAATTTTTTTGAAAAACATTTGTCGTTTAGCCGAAAATTTGAAAACAACAATTGGAAACGAACGGATAATTATGTTTTTCCGATGGCGGCATTGCGTGAAGGTGTTATGAATGCTTTAGTACATAGAGAATATGGTTTGGTTTCAAGTGCGTTATCAATTATTATTTATCCCGATAAACTTGAAATTACAAATAGTGGAACATCTCCGCTCAAACAAAGCGAATTGAAGAAGAACCATTTATCAATGCCCTATAATCCTGATATTGCTCATATTGTTTTTTTGAGAGGATATATTGAAAAGATAGGCAGAGGGACATTAAAGATTATTGATGCTTGTAAACAAGCTGGTATTAAAGTTCCTGTCTGGGAAATAAAAGAACAAACAGTTAAACTGACTTTCTTAAGTAATGTAAAACTTGACGATGCAATTGACGGCGCTACTAAAGCAGCAAATGAGGGAGCTGTTGAGGGAGCTATTGAGGGAGCTATTGAAGGAGTAACTAAAGGAGTTAAAAAAAAACTTGTTGTTCTATTAAGTGCTATAACTGCTAATGAAGGTAATAGAGTTCCTGATTATAAAGAAGCTACTGGTTTACCTGATAGTAGTATGGAAAGATATATCAAGCATCTAAAAGATGGTGGATTAATAGAATTTAAAGGAGATGCTGCCCATACTGGTGGCTACTATTTAACAAAGAAAATGAAAGCGCAATTGAAGTGAGTAGATCTATGAACTATTTTGGTGATTACGCTTTATGCGTAAAATCCGGGCATCACCTCCCCCCACATCACTCACTCTTCAGTTGATGGGCATCAGTAAAGAAGCGGCGGTAGCCTTGCTGCACAATCAAAAATGAGGTTACGGCCACAGCCCCGGTTATGGCGCAGAGTATGGCAATCTGGTAGCGCACGGCGATGATGGGTTCTGTGCCTGAAAGAATCTGGCCGGTCATCATACCGGGCAGCGCAACGATTCCGGTGGCGGCCATGGTGTTGATGGTTGGGCGCAGGGCGGCGCTGTAGGCATTCCGGATGGCCTCGGCGGCGGATTGTCGGGAGGTGGCGCCAAGAGAGAGGGCGCATTCAATCTCTTCGCGCCGTTCATGCATTTCTGCAGAGAGCCGTTCGGCGGCAAGGCTTGCTCCGTTCATGGCGTTACCGAAAATCATGCCTGCCAAAGGGATGAGATAGCGGGGGTCGAACCACGGCGAGAAGCCGACGACCAGAAAAGAGAAATAGACGGTTACTCCTCCGCAGCCAATGAAAATGGAGCTGCCGACCACACGATAGAAATTTGGCATCCGTTTCTTGATCCGCGATCCTGCCACCTGGAGCGAGAAACCGGCCATTGCGAGCAGCATGAGCACGACCGGCAGCGGAGAGTTGATGGCAAAGATCAGATTCAGCAGGTAGCCGACCGCTATGAGTTGAACGAGCATACGCATTGAGCTCCAGAGAAGCTGTTTTTCGTGGCCAATCTTCTGCCAGCGTGCAAGGGCCAGCGAAAGCAGAATAAGCGCGTAAGCGTAGACCAACTGGATCAGATCCAGCGGAATGATGTGCGAATTTTTCATGAGGATGATTTTTGTTCTCTTTCAGGTTTTGCCAGAAAATTGCTGAATGCCGTTGTTTGCGGCATTGCGAGCATCTGGGGGCCAACGCCTTGTTCTACAATCCGCCCCTCTTCGAGGTAGATCAGGTGATTGACAATATGTTCAGTAAGATAGAGGTCGTGGGTCACCACCATAATGGCGAGGTGTTCACTTTGGCAGATGTTGATGAGTGTGCTGGCCAGGCGTGTCGTTGAAGGACGATCGAGTGCGCTGGTTGGTTCATCGAGCAAAAGTACCTGCGGGTGGTTGATAAGCGCACGAGCCAGATTGACTTTCTGTTGTTCGCCACCGGAAAGGGAGCGGGCATTTCGCTTCAGCATCTCCCTGGAGAGTTGAACGAGATCAAGCACACGGGCAATTTCCAGGCTTTCGGCTGAAGGCGGCGCCATGTTGCGGAACATGAAAGGGCGTTGCAGGTTCTCAAGAAGTGTTCCTTCAAACATGAAGGGCTTTTGCAGAACCATGGCAATTTTTCGACGCAGCAGCAGTGGGTTTATGGTTGCAATGTTTTGCCCATTCAGTTCAATCGTTCCCTCCGAAGGATCGTCCATGCGGTTGCACAGTCGAATCAGGGTGCTTTTACCGCTTCCTGAAGCCCCGATTATTCCGGTTATTTCTCCCTGCCGGGCAGTAAAAGAGATTCGGTCAAGAATGATCGTCTCTGTATCTGCAGGGCTCAGCTTTGTTACCCCGACATCAATGAACTCAACACAAGGGTCGTTGTCGGATTTTTGTTGTTGATTCATGTTCATACTGCGATCAGGGTAAATGAAAATAAATTCTCTTTTTCAGAAAGTTTACACTTTGTCTGAAGGCTATCTTTGTAACGTTTTACTGTGCTTCTCTTCAAGATATTGAATAAACAGATACGTATCGTACCATGTTCGAGATTTGCACCATTCTTTGCCCGGTTGACTTGAGCGCCGGGGCTCTTGGGTTAACCGCTCATAACCGAAATCCGCATTCCGCGACAGGGCGGCATCCGCATGACATCAATGGTTTTCAAATGGTAATCATCGGAAAATATTTATAGAATAAGTATATCTCACGTATACGCTTTTAAACAGTATTTGCTACGTTTCCTGTAAGAAAAACGTGCCAGAGTAAGGCTTTTTATTACCGGCTTGCCTGCTATTGGTAGTTAATGCAGGCGGATAAGGTTAATCATGTCTTTAAACCAAACAGCCGTTTTCTGAGGGTATTGGTGGCAATGAATACCCCGGAAGCTAACCCTGACGGCACTTTATACGGTATGATAAAACCAGATATTCCTATGAACCTGACCGAAACAGCAGAAAAGGCAATTGCCGCGTACGGTGGACGCGCGCTCTGGCAAAATGCAAAAACGCTTGAAGTTGAGATAAGTGCTTCCGGACTGGCGTTTACACTGAAACGGCGACCGTTTTTCCGCCATGCCAAAATGGTACTTGATGTTCACCGGCCATTTTCCTCCCTGACTCCGATTGGTCTCGATTCTTGTGTCACAGGAGTTCTTGACGGTCCAAATGTTCGTCTGGAAAATAAACAGGGTCAGCTCATTTCAGAGCGCCGCAATGCGCGGGATTATTTCAAAATCAATAGACGGCTGTTCTATTGGGACAACCTCGATATGAGTTATTTCGCTAACTATGCTTCCTGGAATTACTTTACCCTGCCAGCGCTGCTGATGCGTGAGGATATTGTCTGGACGGAGATCGAACCGGGTTGGCTGGAAGCACGTTTCCCTGACGCGATTCCCACTCACAGCCGGGTGCAGCGGTTCCGGTTTGAGCGCGAAACCGGGCGCCTGATTCAGCACGACTATACTGCCCTGAAAGTCGGCTAAAGCGCACACATTAACTAAAAAACACCGCTACATGAGCACTATTTCAAAAAAAGTAGTATTTTTTTTCGGAGAAGTGGTGTTCTTTTCAG
>CAIQGA010000003.1 GCA_903871235.1 uncultured Chlorobiaceae bacterium | reverse complement strand
TTATAGTCCTGGATCAGGGCTGCGCTGATTTCAGCCGAATAGACCGTATTGTTTTTCTTTTTCAGCAAAATCTCCCTGTTTTGGATAAGCCCTTCACGAAGCGTTACATCAAAGATCTCTTCAATGACCTGCTGATTGCCTGGATAAACAATATTTGAAAATGGCAATCCTGTAAGATCAGATTTTTTGCTCGCTCCAAAAATCTCAAGACCGATATCCGAAATACTGCTTATGACTCCATTGAGATGGGTCGTTATGATGCTGTCGGGAGAGGCGGCGATAAGGGTCTGGTATTGCTTGTCCAACTGTCGTCTCGCTTTTTCAGCTTCATTGTATTCGTTTTGCTTTGTGATAAAAATAGCTAACGACTTTTCTTCAGAATTTTTTCGTTCCGTAACATCATGAATGATTGAGTAGAGAACCTCTTTTCCTGCAATAGAGACCGGGCTGCTGAATACTTCGACATTGCGGACAGAGCCATCTGCCCGACAGTGGCGGAATAAAAACCGGTTCTGCTCTGAAGTCCGGCATTGTTCCATGTTGCGCTTCACCTCATCAGGAGTTATGTTGGTGATCTGCTGTATACGCATCCGCCGCAGCACTTCAATTGACCAGCCATAAAAATCAGCAGCGGAATGGTTTGCATCCATAATTTCGCCAGTATCAGGATCAAGCAGAATCATGATCGCAGAATGATTTTCGAAAAGCAGCCTGAATCGCTCTTCGCTTTGCATCAACCTCTCTTCAGCCTGCTTGCGTCCCGTAATGTCATCAAAGAGTGAAACACACTCCCCTTTTTGAGGGCTGTAGACGGTGATGTCATACCATTTCTGCAATGGTTTCAGATAAATTTCAAATTGATCATAAATCCCTGATTCAACGACCTTTTTGTGTTTTTCGATAAACAGGGGATGTAACTCGGCAATTTCAGGCAAAACCTCCCTCATGCTCAGACCGATCAGGTTTTTGAGTCCTGTCAACTTTTCATAAGCCTCGTTGACATGCAGATAAAGCAAATCTGGAGACAAACCATCTTTAATAATCATCCTGCAATGTGCATAACCAATCCTCATAAACGCGAAGGGAGGGGCTGGATAAGTTGCTCTCGATACAAGATCGACCGACAAGTCCCCTTGTTCCGTCATTCCGATCATTTCCATAATGTTATACCGGCTTATTGGCAAAACGTACAAGGCAGCAACAAGAAATCTACTATAGTGAATCTAAATAATTTGGCAACTTCTCAGAAATGATTTTCAATAAATACCGTTTACGAAAAAATATGCAGCATAAAAAATAGCAGCGATTTTTCCTGATATCAGGCAATTTCACCCCGAGTTTCCCGAAAAACATTTTACTGATTTCCAGAAGCCGGTGCTATCAACTCTTTGAGTGCTGAAGCAATCTCGGTCACTCGTAACGGTTTTTTCAGAAGTTTGCGGATTCCAGACTGATTAAGGGAATCTGGATCATCGAGACCTTCGGCATAGCCGGTAATTAAAATTATCGGCAGTTTCGGGCTCGTTTTATGAATTTTTCCCGCAAGCTCAACTCCAGTCATCTCAGGCATGGTCAAATCAGTAATAACAAGATCGAACGCTTCTGGTTGCTGCAAAAAACGTTTCAATGCTGTCTCTGGCACACTGAATGCCTCTGCCTTGAACCCAAGTTTTGTGACCATCAACCTGAGCATTTTAAGTGCCGCATCTTCATCGTCAACAATGAGTATAGTGCCGCTTCCACTGGCATAATTCGTTTCCGCCAAACCTTTCAAAACCTGTTCATCAATCACCGGCAGATAGATCGTAAATGTGGTTCCTTTTCCCGGCTTGCTCTCAATAGAAATCCTGCCGCCAAAGCTTTTGATGATGCCATGAACAACGGAAAGACCAAGGCCAGTTCCTTTATTGGCTGGTTTTGTCGTAAAGAATGGTTCAAAAATGTGCTCCCTCGTCCTCTCATCCATACCGCATCCGGTATCAGAAATAGTGATACGCACATATCTTGCCTTGTCAAGCTCCGAAAAAAGCTTAATCATGCGGCCATCAAGAGTATCTTCGCGGAGATCGATGGTCAAAACGCCCATTGATTGCTCCATTGCATGGAAAGCATTGGTACAGAGATTCAAAATAACCTGATGGAGTTTTGACGAATCGGCCAGAATATTTCGGCAGAATTCGAAATGCTGTTCAATGGTTATGGTGACAGGTATTAATGGACGAATGAGTTTCAGCGCTTCACTGATAACTGCCTGGACGTTGACGACAGTCAATTCACCTTCCTCGGCTTTGCTGAAGGTCATGATTTGTGCCACAAGCTGCTGTGCCCGTTGAGCGGCAAGCATGATTTCACTGAAATATTCGCCCAGAGGATCTTCGTTGGAAAGGCTCATGATTCCCATTTCAGCATAGCCAAGGATTGGTGTGAGGATATTGTTAAAATCATGCGCAATACCGCCAGCAAGGGTTCCGATGGTCTCCATACGCTGGGATTTGCGAAGATGCAATTCCAACATTTTTTTTTCTTCCTCTTCCCTTTTTTGCTCGGTAATATCACGGATAAGGCCGATCATTCCGCAAAAATCCTGATCTGCATAATAGTTCACATGAACGTCCCCGAAAAAGAGTGACCCGTTTTTTTTCATGAAGCTGAATTCAAGCCTATTGCCCGTCAAGCGATGGAGCAATACCTCGCTGAATATGGCAAGGGCTCCGGGAATTTCTTCTTCATAAAGATAGTCGGTAAAGAGATGGCCTGTAACCTCTTGAGCTGTGTAACCAAAAATTCTTTCAATAGCCTGCGAAACATAGGTCAAGACTCCACTGGTATCAGTAACAAAAACTATCTCTGCCATTTGCTCGGTGATGGTACGGAACTTCCGTTCACTCTCACGCAATGCTTTTTCAGCCAGTTTGCTCTCGGTTATGTCATGAGTAATGACGTGAATAACGGGTTTCCCTTCAACCTCTATCTTGTTACGGTATATCTCCACATCCCGTATTGATCCGTCAGCCCTCCTGTGGCGTCCTATGAATTTGTTATCTTGTCTGGCATCTACCGTTTGCAGACTTTGAATAACCTCATCAGGAGAAAGACCATTTATGTCCCCGCTGTACATCTGCCTGAGTTCCTCTGCGCTCCATCCATACCACTCCACCGCCTTTTGATTGACATCAAGAATACGTCCTGTATCGAAATCAATCAAAGCCTGAATGGAAGAGCGGCTGTTAAACAGCGACCTGAACAGCTTCTCGCTTTTCAGCAATGTCTCTTCAGCTTGTTTGCGCTCTGTGATGTCGTTAATAATTGAATACAAAAGCGGTTTTTTCGCAAGCATGATCGAACCGCTGTACACCTCTACATCGCGAACCAAGCCGTCAGCCAGACGATGGCGAAAAAGGAAATAATTTCTCTTTTCTTTGCAGGCCAACTGCATCTCCGCCTCTATTTCAGCTTTGGTCAACATGTTGATCTGGCTGATGTTCATCTGGCGAAGCTCATCATATTGCCAGCCATAATACATGACCGCAGCGGGATTGACGTCAACAATACGGCCATCATCCGGATCAACGATCAGCATAACGGTATGCTTGTTCTGAAACAGGCTCCGGTAGCGCTCTTCGCTCTCCCGGATCTCATTTTCCGCTTTTTCATGTGCACTTCTGGTTCGCAGCATCGTGATGCCGTAAGCCAGATTGTCAGCAAGTGCTGTGAGCAGTTCTGTCTCTTCCGGATTAAATGCTTCCGGTACAGAGGAATAAATCGTTAACGCGCCAAATACCATTTCGTCCACCTTCAAAGGCAAGCTGTGAATGGAAACGTAGCCACGCGTTTTTGCATCCTCCCGCCATCGTTCGAAGTAAGGAGCAATAAGTATATCGCGGACAGAGCATGGTTGGCCAGTGCGGATGGCGGTTCCTACCGGGCCTTTTCCAAATTCGTTATCTGCCCAGGATATCTTGAGCGTCTCAAGATATCCATCATTAAAACCTGCCTTGGCGACAGGACAGATACTTTTTTCGCTGTCATCTTCTGTATACCCAACCCACGCCATACGGTAACCACCAATTTCAACGACAATGCGACAGATCTCATGCAATAATTCCATTTCATTATCGGCATGAAGCATTGCCTGGTTGCAAGTGCTGATCGCCAACAGCGCACGGTTCACCCGGCGGAGTTCACTCTCCATCTGCTTTGGGCGGGTGCTATCAATAACAGCTTTCACTATGCCTCCATTTTTCCCACATTAAGCACAATTTCATCCACAGCAAGATTGGCACTCATCACAGCCCCGCCCATAGAATCATAATACAATTGCTGCGAAAATCCGCCTGCAAGAAAAAGGTTACGAAGCGGTGTTTTCTGGGAGGGCCGATACTGCTCCATACGCGGCAAAGGAGCATAGACTGACCGGGGAATTTTCACCACCGTTGACTTCAGAATTCTGGCCCCGCGTGACGTATCAGGATAGCAGTTTCTGACGCTCTGGTCAACAAGATGGATAATCTCCTCCTTTGAAAGTGCAAGCAGCTCTTTTGCCGGAGCAACACAGAACTCGAAACGGGTTTTTCCGATGAAGGGCTCTCCACGAAGCGTAGCGTAATCGGGTGTGGTACGGGCAAGATTGGCATAAACCGGAATGACGCCATCGGGCGAAAAAAGCACATTATCGGCAGAGGTAATTTCCCGGTCGTACCAGATTTGCGCAGAAATTACCGGCACCCCTTCAAGTCGATCAAGATCTCCAAAAAACGGGAGCTGTTGCTTCAATGTGTCGGGCAGCACCTTTTGCAGATTATGGATCGGCAGGGCTGCGAGATAATAATCGGCCGTCAAAATTTCGCCATTGCGAAGCTGCACGCCATTGATCTCTTTGCCATCAAAGAGCAGCTCCTCAACAACCGTTTTGTTTTTGAATATCGCCCCTTTCGATGTCGAATAGTCAATAAGTGGCTGCGTCAGATATTCCTGGGGAGAACCTTTGAGAAAACCCATCCGGGAGGCATCCGGAATACGGTAAAAGGTCTCGGTGACATCAAGGATAATCTTGGCAGAAATCTCTTCAGGTGGAATAAACTTGAGGGCAAGAGCCATTGGACGGAACATCTTCTGCAAAAGGCGATTGCCAAATTTTTTCTCAGCCGCCCATGCCGCAAAGCTCAAATGATCCTGCGTTGGCGCATACTTCTCTTTTTTCAGCGCCAGGGGAATAAGGGATTTCGCAAACGCCGCCATTTCGCCAAAGGTAAAATAGCCGTTTTGCACAATCGCCGGCAAAAGATGGAGCGGACTGGGAAGATCCCACGTCTTGAAGGTAAAGCTCTTTCCACCCTCAAGCATATAGGTGAGCTGATGCTCTTTCCAGTCCACGGCATGAGCGGTCTTGATCTCCTTCATAAGGTCGTAGAGGACGCTGTAAGCGCCAAAAAAACAGTGCGTCCCGGATTCAATCCAGTCACCCTCCTCATCCTTCCATGCAGAAACCTTCCCGCCGAAAATCTCTCTTTTCTCAAGCACCTTGACTTGAAACCCTTTATCGACCAACCGTTTGGCTGCGGTCAAACCAGCCAGACCCCCACCAAGAATCAATACTGACTTTTTTTCTGAACTCATTCTCAGGAATTAAAAGGAAATTGACAAAAAAAACACTACACGACAGTACGCCCCTCCATTGCCCGCGAAAGGGTTGCTTCGTCAATAAACTCAAGCTCAGCTCCAACTGGAATCCCCCTCGCTATTTTTGTAACATGAATGCCAAGTGGCTTGAGCAGTTTGCTGAGATAGAGGGCTGTCGTTTCACCCTCAATGGTAGGGTTCAGGGCGAGAACAACCTCCCTGACGGCAGGACTCTCCGGCACCGACAGACGCAGAAGCAGTTCACGAACCTTGATGTCGTCCGGACCAATGCCGTCAAGGGGTGAAATGACGCCGTGCAGGATATGGTAGAGCCCTTTGTAGTGGCCGGTCTTTTCAAAAGCGAGCATGTCAACAGGTGACTCCACCACGCAAATCACCGAACGGTCACGTGCCCTGCTGCAGCAAAGTGCGCACGGGTCAGTACCGATATCGGTTATGTTCTGACAGACGGAACAACGGATAACCTTGTCTTTGGCATCAAGCAGGGCTCCAGCCAGCTTTTCCGCCTCAGCTCTCGGCTCACGCAAAATATACATGGCGAGACGCTGGGCGGTTTTGCGACCAATGCCCGGGAGTTTGGCAAATTCATCAATCAGGGCATCAAGGGCAGCCGAAGTATAACGCATACAGAGCTACAGACCGAGATTCAAATTTTTGAGCATATCGGCAGGATTCATCATCCCGCCGGTCACTTTGGATATCTCCTCCTGTGCAAGCCGGCCAGCTTCATCCAGCGCATTGTTGACCGCAGCAAGCACAAGATCCTGAACCATTTCCACGTCATCCATAATATCGGGATCAATGGTCAAACTGAGCATTTTCTGCCTGCCGCTGACGGTGACTTTCACCATGCCGCCTCCAGCTTCACCATGAGCCACAATATGTTCAAGCTGCTTCTGTACATCCTGCATCTTTTCACCAGCCTGCTGGATCTGTTTCATCATATCACCCAAATTCGGCATTGCCATCAGTCTCTTCTCCCCTATAGGTTGTAAAATGGTTCTCTTCAGTTTTTTCTGCGCAAGGCGAGGTAAATTTTTTCAAGAATGTCCCCGGTTGTCAGCTTGTATTTTTCCAGCAGTTCATCAGCCTTTCCAGACTCACCGAACTGATCTTCAACACCAACCATCTCGATCGGCACCGCAATATTGAGTGCACAAACATGGGCCACCGCATCACCAAGACCGTTGAAGGTCTGATGCTCTTCAGCCGTCACAATGGCACCGGTATCATTGGCCGCACGCACAATGGCAAGGGTATCGATTGGTTTAATGGTATGCATGTTGATGACCCTCACGCCAACACCCTCTTTTTCAAGTATACGGGCAGCTTCAAGGGCCTTCCAGACCATGATACCGCAGGCAATAACCGTAACATCCTTGCCGGGATGGAGTTCAATCGACTTGCCAATTTCAAAACCATCTTCATCAAGCGAAAAGTCAGGAACGTTTGGCCGTCCAAAACGGAGATAGACCGGCCCCTGATGTTTCACAATCGCTTTTGTTGCGCGAACGGTTTCGCTGTAATCAGCAGGTACAACCACCGTCATTCTTGGCAAGCCGCGCATAAGCCCGATATCCTCAAGAATCTGGTGGGTAGCACCATCTTCACCGAGCGTCAACCCGGCATGTGATGCGCAAATCTTGACATTGAGGTTCGAATAGCAAACCGACTGGCGAATCTGGTCATACACCCTCCCTGTTGCAAAAACGGCAAACGTTGCAGCAACCGGTATCTTTCCTGTGGTAGCAAGACCAGCGGCCATAGAGATCATGTTGGCCTCAGCAATCCCTGTCTGAACAAAACGATCGGGGAAGGCATCGCGAAACAAATTCATGTTTAACGATCCCGTCAGGTCTGCGCACAAAGCGACGACAGAGCTATCCTCCCGGCCAATTTCGAGCAAAGCATCACCAAACCCTGTACGGGTAGCTTTGTTTCCCCGCGAAACGTATTGCGAAGTCGCAACCCCGATGTTATTTTCTTCCATTACTTCCAGAATAACTTAAATTATGAAAAGCACTTCCGCTTGGCTATGGTACCGAAAAAATTTCAAACCCCATGAAAAAAGTTGTTGAATATAAGGATACTGAAATAGCGGTGAAAAAAAAATTAGGTCAAAACTTTCTGACAGACCGCAATATCACAAAAAAAATAGTAGTTGCTTCAGGAGCGGGCCCTCAAGAGAATATTCTTGAAATTGGCCCCGGCTTCGGAGCCCTGACCAGAGAGATCATTGAATGCTGCCCGATATTCACCGTTGTCGAAAAAGATCGAAAGCTGGCTGAATTCATACGGTCTGAGTACCCGCAACTCAAGCTCATAGAAGGTGACTTCCTTGAAACCGATCTCGCCGCACTTGCCGTAGAAAAGCCACTCCGGGTGCTCGGCAATATCCCCTACTCCATCACCACACCTATCCTTTTCAAGCTTCTTGAACATCGCAACCACCTCCTCTCGGCAACCCTGATGATGCAGCATGAAGTGGCCATGCGAATTGTCGCAAAACCCAGCACAAAAGAGTACGGCATTCTCGCCGTCCAACTGCAGGCCTTCTGCGATGTCCACTACCTCTTCAAGGTCGGGCGTAAAGTATTCAAGCCACAGCCAGGAGTCGACAGCGCTGTTCTGCAAATGACACCAAAAAAAAATACTCCCGTAGAAGATTCGGACGGTTTCCGCCGCTTCGTGCGCACAGCCTTTCACCAACGCCGCAAAACCCTGCTAAACAATCTCAAAGAGAGCTATAACCTTGAATCAGTAAGGAGCGAAACCCTGAAACTGCGGGCTGAAGCGCTCCCGATTGACGCATTTTTTGAACTTTTCAGCGAGCTGAAACCACTCCTCGACAAATGATTCATTGCTCGACTCTCTATTTTTTAGTAACATCAGGTTTCACAACAAATCATTCGATAGCATGTTTTGCTGCCATTGTGCCATCTGTTCTTTTTCTTTTTGTCTGGCTAATTCGTCCTCCCTTTCATTTTATTAACCAATTTTATTTTCCAGGGGGTCACTCGTATGTCGCAGTCCTTTAACACCGTTTATCAGCAATCAATTGAGAACCCGGACGCCTTCTGGGGAGAAGCCGCTGAAAAGCTGCACTGGTACAAAAAATGGAACAAGGTTCTCGATACAAGCAACCCCCCGTTTTATCGATGGTTTGCCGGAGGAATAACTAACACCTGCTACAATGCTCTCGACCGCCACGTCGATGAAGGACGCGGCAATGATCTGGCAGTTATTTTCGACAGCCCGGTAACCGGCACCAAGCAGCGCTACACATTCCGTCAGTTCCGCGACATTGTTGCACTTTTTGCCGGTGCACTGCAATCAAGGGGCGTGCGCAAGGGTGATCGCGTGATCATCTATATGCCCATGATTCCCGAAGCCGTTGTCGCCATGCTTGCCTGTGCAAGAATCGGAGCCATCCACTCCGTCGTCTTCGGTGGTTTCGCCTCTCATGAGCTGGCAATAAGAATTGACGACTGCAAGCCCAAGGTGATCATTTCAGCATCATGCGGCATTGAGCACAGCAAAATCATTGACTACAAACGCCTGCTCGACTTTGCCATCGAACTGGCCCACTTCAAGCCTGAAATCTGTATCATCAAACAGCGCGACCAGCTCAAAGCAGAACTTAACGAAGAGCGCGACCTGACCTGGAACCAGTCTCTTCTCGGTGCCGAACCCGCACAGTGTGTCCCTGTTGAATCTTCTGACCCACTCTACATCCTTTACACCTCCGGCACTACCGGCCAGCCAAAAGGCATTGTCCGCGATCACGGCGGCCACATGGTCGCAATGCATTGGTCAATGAAGAATGTCTACAATGTTGAACCTGGAGAGGTCTTCTGGGCAGCAAGCGATGTCGGCTGGGTTGTCGGGCACTCCTATATTGTCTATGCTCCCCTGCTTCAGGGATGCACCACCCTGATTTTTGAAGGCAAACCAGTCGGCACGCCCGATCCCGGCACCTTCTGGCGAATCATCAGCGAATACAACGTTGCAGTACTCTTTACGGCTCCAACCGCATTCCGGGCCATCAAAAAAGAGGATCCGCAGGGCACCTACGTGAAGAAATATGATCTTAGCTGTTTCCGTACCCTTTTTCTTGCCGGAGAACGGGCCGATCCCGATACCGTAAAATGGGCAGAAAAACAGTTGAATGTTCCGGTCATCGACCATTGGTGGCAGACAGAGACCGGATGGGCTATTGCTGCAAACTGCCAGGGCATTGAACCCGGACCGGTCAAGTACGGATCATCATCCAGAGCAGTACCGGGCTATAACGTTCAGGTCGTCAATTCAGATCTTGAGCAACTCCCTGCCGGTCAAATGGGCGACATCGTCATCAAACAGCCTCTTCCTCCGGGAACCATGCTGACGCTCTGGAAAGCTGACAACCGTTTTGTGGAAACCTACATGAAGCAGTTCCCCGGCTACTACCAGACAAGCGATGCCGGCTTTATTGACGAAGACGGTTATATCAATATCATGTCACGAACTGATGACGTCATCAATGTTGCCGGTCACAGGCTCTCTACCGGAGCAATTGAAGGGGCTCTCTGCGAACATCCTGATGTTGCGGAATGCGCGGTCGTCGGTGCTCATGACGATCTGAAAGGACAGATACCGCTTGCCTTTATCGTCCTCAAGAACAATGTTGATACT
>CAIQGA010000002.1 GCA_903871235.1 uncultured Chlorobiaceae bacterium | reverse complement strand
TTCTTATCCGGAGAACCCTTAACAAGGGCCAGGTGATGATATCTATCCACCACCGATTCGTAAACGAGGACCTTAAAATCACCGCTTTCCGTGGGTATGGTGGTCTTGATTGGTGCTGTGGCACTTGGTGTATGGATGCTGGTCAGTTTCGTCAGCAGCGGTGTTGATCATGCCGAAATCGGGAAGGTCTTTGTGCTGGGGCTCATAACACTTGCCCGCGTGATGGTGCTGCTGCTCTTTGCTTGTCTGGTTTGGGTTCCGCTGGGTGTCATTATTGGTCTTAATCCTCGCTGGGCAACAAGGGTTCAGCCCATAGCCCAGTTTCTTGCAGCTTTTCCGGCAAATCTCCTCTTTCCCGTTGCCGTCTTTTTGATGGTGCGATACCGGCTCTCTCCGGAAATCTGGACAGCGCCGCTGATGATTCTCGGTACGCAATGGTATATCCTTTTCAACGTCATTGCCGGAGCATCAGCCATTCCCAGTGATCTTCGTGAAGCGGCCCAAAACCTTGGCCTTTCGGGTTGGCGTCTCTGGAAGCACCTTTTGCTTCCGGGTATCATTCCGTCACTTTTGACGGGTCTTGTCACCGCTTCGGGAGGTACCTGGAACGCCAGTATCGTTGCAGAAGTTGTGAGTTGGGGTAACACAACACTCACGGCTACCGGGCTTGGTTCCTACATTGCCCACTGGAGTGAAAAAGGGGATTACCCGCATATTGTGCTCGGTATCGCCGTCATGAGTCTCTATGTTGTCTTTTTTAACCGTTTCTTTTGGGGACGGCTGTACACTCTTTCTCAAACCCGCTATCGTCTTGATTAAATGAGCTCTATGACGGAACCTTTACAGCCGGAGCGCAACCTGCTGACACTCAGCAATATTTGCAAATCCTTCAAGAAAACAGGAGGTGAAGAGCATCTCGTCCTTGATGGGGTAAGCCTGAACATCAAGGAGGGAGAGATTGTTGCGCTCCTGGGACGTTCTGGTTCAGGCAAATCTACTCTGCTTCGTATTATTTCCGGCCTTGCCCGACCGGGCAGTGGAGAGGTGTTGTATGGCGGCAAACCGGTTACCGGGCCGGTAAAGGGGTTGGCAATGGTGTTTCAGACCTTTGCTCTCTTCCCCTGGTTCACGGTTCTGGAAAATGTTGAACTGGGATTGGATGCCATGGGGGTGCCTCAGGGAGAGCGCCGCCAGAGGGCATTGGCTGCAATTGATTTGATAGGGCTGGATGGCTTCGAATCGGCCTATCCAAAGGAGCTTTCAGGCGGGATGCGGCAGCGGGTCGGCTTTGCCCGTGCACTGGTGGTTGAACCGACACTCCTTTTGATGGACGAAGCTTTTTCAGCCCTTGATGTTTTGACCGCCGAAACGCTCCGTACCGATTTGATTGAGCTCTGGCTGGAGCGTCGTATCCCGACCAAGGGGATTCTGCTGGTTTCTCATAATATCGAAGAGGCGGTTCTTCTTGCAGACCGGATTGTTATTCTCGGAACCAATCCGGGGACAATTTTGTCTGAGATAAAAATTGCCTTGCAACACCCGCGTGACCGTGAGGCTCCGCAGTTCCGCCAGATTGTTGATGAGGTCTATGAGCTTATGACCAAGCGCTCACGCAGTGCTGCTGGCAAGAGCGAAGCGGTACCTCTCTCCTATCGTTTGCCGAGTGCTCCCATCAATCAATTGGCCGGTTTCATGGAAGCCCTGGCAGGGGAGCCCTACAATGGAAGAGCTGATCTTCCTGAATTGGCTGATCAGATGGGATTTGGCGTTGAGGAGCTTTTTCCGCTGCTTGAGGCATTGGAAATTCTTGCTTTTGCCCGTACCGAGGGTGGCGATGTGGAGTTGAGTACGTCGGGAAAAAGCTTTGTGGATTCTGACATTCTGCAACGCAAGGTAATTTTTGCCGAACATCTTATCCGTCACGTCTCCCTCGCCGCCCATATTCGTCATATTATTGATGAGCGGCCGGGGAATCGGGCAAAGGAAGATCGCTTTTTGCGTGAACTCGAAGATTTTTTCAGCGAAGATGAGGCTGAAAGAGTGTTGCAGGTCGCCATTGAATGGGGCCGGTATGCCGAACACTTTGCCTACGAGGAAGCCTCAGGCATCCTGAGTCTGGAGAACCCTGGCAGAGTTGACGAGGGTTAAACTATTGTACCGGTGGCTTTAGTCCGGCGAGCTGCATGATTTTTTTTGCGATATCGGTATTGTCGTAAAAGCCCATGAATGCTTCAGCTCCACGCCCTATGGCAAAAACCTGAACGGGCACCGCCGTATGGGCGTTGCTGCTCCAGCCGATTGCAGCTCTCTGGTTCAATAGGGAGGTTACGGTCGGGCTGAAGGTATCATTGCTTTTTGTTCCGGCCTCTTCTCTTTTCATGGTCGCCAGGTAAGCTTGTTGCAGTGTGTAGCAATCTCCGGTGGAGAGTGCAAGTGGTGATGCTGCGTTAACATCTCCAAGTCCGAAATAGACCTTGACACTGTCGAGCGCCATGGGGAAGGTGACGGTGCCCCGTTGTTTCCATGTGTCTACCTTTTCGGCAAACCGTTGCTGCGAAATTTTTTGATGGCGTAGAAGGTCAAAGCGGGTTTCATAACCGTTTGCGGCGTTGCCAAGTGAAAGCCCTCCGCACTCGTGATCGGCGGTAACGACAATAAGGGTCTCTCTGGGGCGACGATGGTAAAAGGCAAGGGCCTCTTTTATGGCGTTATCGAATGCCTCAACGTCGTATGCTGCTGCAGCCGCGTCGTTTGCGTGGCAGGCCCAGTCGATCTTTCCTCCTTCAACCATCATGAAAAAGCCTTTTGGATTGTTGAGCAGCCTTATCCCTTCGCGGGTAAATTCTGCAAGCGATGTTTCACTCTCATTGCGATCCATGGCAAAGCTCAGTGCTCCCTTGCTGTCATAACCGCTGTATGCCCAGCAACGCGTTCCCGGATGTATGGCCTTCAGTTCTTCGCTGTTGCGGGCAAGAAGATAGTGGTCCGATTGCATGAGAGTGATAATATCTCCCTTAAAAACTTTGGTTTTTGCCAGGTTTTCAGGGGAAGCTCCAAGGCAGTATCCTCCTCCAAAGTAATCGAAACCACTTGAGGCCATCTGCACGGCAATGTCGTACAGGTTGGTGCGTGAAGCGTTGTGGGCATAAAAACAGGCCGGGGTTGCATCGTCAATTCCAACACTCGAAACAATCCCGGTTCTCATCCCTTTTACCTTTGCCATTTCAGCAATGGTTCTCAGGGTATCGAGGTGGTTCCTGGCCATCGAAATGGTGCTAATGGTGGTTTTTTTGCCGGTAGCAAGTGCCGTACCTGCGGCTCCGGAGTCGGTGATAAGGCGGTCTGCTGCATGGGTAGTTGCCATACCGAGCACCGGAAAAGAGGTCATGGCGAGGGTGTGGCCGCTCTCAAGCAGTTCGCTGGAGAGTTTTACCTGCGCAGGCCCCATGCCATCTCCTGTAAAAAGAAAAATATATTGAGGAAGAGGGGCGCGCACCTTTACACCGGCTTGCAGAGTCTGGTTTTTGGGGCAAAAAGTTGAAGCTGGAACTATGATGATCAGCAGCAGTGCAATGCTGAGCATCCTGAAGAGAGACTTTTTTTGACGATATTCCTTCATGAATTTCTCCTGTTACGGGTGGTTGAAAGCTCAACATTCTTGTTTTTCTTTACAAATCCAATATCTGCGTTTTAATGCAGAGCCCAATGTTACAGCCTTGTGAAAACTGAATGGGATTTTTGAATTGCAGATGCTGAAGCAAGAACGAGAGGGGTTTCCCGCATTTATTCAAGGTGTGAACGAAGCTCCTCCCAGAGATTGCGGTAGGCTTTTGAGGCAGGAGCATTGGGCAGAACGGCATTGAGTGGTGCGCGGTAGAGACCCATTTTTTCGACCTCTGTGTTGCAGGGGATGGTTTGGGCAAGAAACCCCGGCTCCTGACCGAATTCAAGAATGATGTCGCGGTGTAATTTTTTCTGCTTCTCTACTATGCTGAAAAATGGGCGTATTTTTGAGCCGTCGAGTTTATTCTCCTTGAAAAAATCCTGTAACTGGAAGTAGGTGCGCATTGAGAGTGTTGTGGGAATCAACGGCACCAGAATCAGGTCGGAGGCAGCAAAAACACTTTCTGAAAGGAGTGTCAGGTTTGGCGGGCAGTCAAAAAAGAGATAGTGGTACTCCTCACTGAGCTCTTCAAGGTTTTTTTTTAGCTTTTTTTGAGGCTTTTTCTCTTCAGAAAGTTCGATATCAAGATTGCGGTAGGAAAAGTCGGATGGTAGCAGGTCAAGGTTTTCAAAGTCGGTCGCCTTGATGTTGCGGTAGATTTTTTTGTTGCCCTTCAGAAATTGATCGCTGTTATATTTTTTTGATGCGGTAATTCTGAAATAGTAGGAGCTTGCTCCCTGTGGATCGAGATCGCAGATCAGGGTTGGTTGAGATGTCAGGGAGGAGAGGTAAGAGAGGTTGACCGCCGCCGCCGTTTTGCCGACTCCGCCCTTGATACTGTAGAGTGCTATGGTTTTCATTTCAGTTTGCTTGTCAGAAGATCGTGAAAAAGTTCAGCGGTTTTATCATGGTCAAACGCCTTGAAGGTTTGGTGGAATGTATTCCTCGCCTCCTCCTGTTTTTGGAAAAGGGTAGCCATAAGGGCACCCATTGATGCGGCAAGCAAGATCTCCTCTTTGCCGGCAGGCAGTGCACTCAGACGTTCACGAAGAGAGTGCAGTTGAACCGAAAAATCGACAAAGTCACCAAGGTTTTCCTGGAGTTCCTTCAATTGGCGCACAACAGGAGCGACCGATTTATGGGGGAAAATGGAGGAGAAGAATTCAAGCAGATAGCGCAGTTTTTTGCAGTCGATGCGCAGCGCATGGATTTCGCTGTCAGTTGTCTCCTCACTGACCTGACGACCGTGGCGGATAACCTTTTTCCATGCCTTTTTGATGCTCTCGACAGCAACACTCGCAGTCGAAAGGGAGGCGTTTGGGCAGTGCTCAAAATCAGGAGCGGATTGCTGGTGTACAAAGGTCTCCCATTCTTCAAGAAAGGATTTGCACGCGTCGGAGGCAAGATAGTGGCAGAACTGTTTGTGCAGTTCCTTGCGGGATGCGGCAATGTTGGTGAAAAAGAGCTTGAGTGATGGCCGCAGAGAATGGGGCAGAGAGTGGAAATAGCTTGTCTCACGCAAAAGAGAGACATCCCGGTCACGCAATTCGTTGGTTTGCTTCCCAAGTTCCCTGAAGAGATTGAGATAGTATGCCGTTTCTTCGGGCTCAAAAACGCCTTTGAGCTGCTTCAGAATGGAGCGGGTGCGGCGTATGGCGACACGATAGTCGTGCAAGAATTCAGAATCGAGATCCTTTTTGATCCCCTCTTCATTAGCCTGCATGACTGAAAAGGTGAACTGAAGCAATTGACGGGCGTTGTGATACACAGGAGCGTCGCCGTCAAGATTGAGGCTGATTTTTGAAGAGTAGTTTTGAATACTGAGCTTGGCAGCGTCCATGATCAACAGAAAGAGCTCCCTGAAATCAAGAACTTTTGCAATGTTGTCGTCGTTTTTCAATGACGTTATCATACGCTCTACCTCATCTTCATATCCCCTGAGCGGCGAAAGTGCCAGGAGATGCATGATGGGTTCCGGCTTTTCCTGGTCGGCCAGCGAGAGTGATTCGGAGGTCAGCAGTGCGATACTCTTTTCATTGTCATCAAGAATGCGGTATGAGGTGATGAGAGCGTTCACGGAGCAGAGCTTGATGAATGCCCTGAACTCAGTCAGTGAAGAGAGTGCTGCTTTCAGTGTGCCGGACGGAAGCGCATTGGCAAAAAAAGAGGAGGGGGTGCTGGCGAAAGAGAGAGAGTCGCTCTCCTGGCCGGTATCGAGATCGGTCAAAAAAAGGGTTCTCCTCTTTTTGACAATTGCAACTCCTTTCTCAAAAGCCTGCCACTCGAACGTATCGTAGAACTCCCGCCGCTCAATACGGGAGGCGCAAGCTTTGAGTTGCCAACTGGAGAAACGTGCACTTTCAGCCAGCGACTCGGTGGCGTCGGTCTGATTCAATCTGAAATATACCGTTTTCGGGGTGATGTGCATCCGCAGCCTGCGATTAAAAATGGAAGAGCCCGATATAAAACCGGTACATTGAACCCTATCAAGATAGAAGAGTTTGAGGTAAAATAAAACAGCTCAATGGCCCGGTCGTCGCAGCGCTTCACACTATTGTGTTCCCTTTGATCGTGCAGATTGCCCGTGCCTCTTCGTCATCAAATATTCCGATATTTCCTCCGCAAATAAAATCTCCGCTCACTTTCTTGAGATCTCCTTCAAGAGTTTTCAGTCGGTTGTCGGAACAATCGAAATCCCCTTTGATTTTTTTTGGTACCCCATCAAGAGTTGTCAATTGGTTGCTTGAGCAGTTAAAAGAGCCCTTGACCTTTTTTGGAGCACCTTTGAGCGATGTTAAAAGGTTTGCTGAACAGGAAAAATTGCCGCTGACCTTGTGAGGTGCACCCCGGAGTGTTGTTAACTGATTGCAGGAGCAATCAAAATGACGAACCTCCAGAGGCGCTCCTGCAAGTGAAGTCAACAGGTTTCCTGAACAGTTAAAATCGCCCTCCACCTCTTTTGGAGCTCCCTTGAGTGATTCCAGCTTATGGTTTGAACAGTCAAAGTTTCCGTACACAACCACCGGTCCACCTTTCAGTGAAGTCAGTTGGTTCCCGGTGCAAAAAAAGTCACCGATAATAAAATTCGGGCAGCCTGCCAGTGAAGTCAGTTGATTGTAAGAACAATCGAAATCGCCGTGAATTTCATCCGGGCTCCCTTCGAGTGAGGTCAACTGATTGTGGGCACAGTCAAAATCGCCAACTTCACGAGGAGCGCCCTCAAGTGATAGTAACTGGTTTTCCGAACAGGAA
>CAIQGA010000001.1 GCA_903871235.1 uncultured Chlorobiaceae bacterium | reverse complement strand
GAAACCTATGAAATTATTCCTGCCCGGAAAATGAGTGATACCGACCGATATTTTTCGGATCCCAATGTCGTTGAGCATTTACAGCACTCTCTTCAGCAAGTTGAGGAGGGTAAAACCACGGTTCTCAAAAAATCAGATATCAAAAACTTCATGGGACTTGAGTAATGGGCTATGCGCTTGTCTATACTGACGTTGCTCAAGAAGATATTGAGAAGCTTAAAAAGTCTGGTGACATGGTTGCGAGCCGCAAACTTGCCGGAATGCTTGAAGAACTTATCGACCATCCTTTTACAGGATCAGGTAAACCCCGAACAACTCAGATACAATTTTTCTGGTTGCTGGTCACGAAGGATTTCAAGGAAACACCGCCTTGTCTATAAAACAGATACATGAGCTGATCCGTCAGGGTGAGGAGCTAAGCACGGAATTCAAAACTTGCCGGAATAAGATCAATCGCGATGTTTATGAGACTGTTTGTGCCTTTCTGAATCGCCATGGTGGCACGATTCTGCTTGGGGTTCTGGATGACGGAGTTCGGTTGATGTTGTCGAGCTTGACGGGAAATCCCTGCTGCGTATCTATGTGCCGGAAAGCTCGCAGGTGCATCGCTGCAATGGGCGCATCTACGACCGCAATGAAGATGGCGATCTCGATATTACCGATCACACCACACTGGTGGCGCATCTCTACCAGCGTAAACAGGCGACGTTCAGCGAAAACAAGGTATACCCCTGGATTCAGGTCAAAGATCTTCGCCCGGAATTGATTGAAAAGTGCCGTCGATATGTTCGAATAAACAGGGATAATCACCCTTGGGCGGATATGGATGATCTGCAACTGCTCAAGAGTGCGCAACTTTATCAAGATGACCCGGTCACAAAGGAAAGTGGAGTCACTCTGGCTGGAGTCATGCTGTTTGCACCTGACCTGCTCATCCTGAAAGTATGTCCTGCGCATCGAACTGATCTGATCTTGCGCAAGGTCAATGTGGATTCGCTACGACGACCGCGAACTGGTGCGCACCAACCTTATCGAAAGCTACGACCGGATTCTGGCTTTTGTTCAAAAGCACTTGCCAGACCCTTTTTATCTTGAAGGCATTGAACACAGAAGCCTGCGGGATGCCATCTTCCGCGAAGTTGCATCCAATATATCCTTATTCATCGCGAATACTCAAGCAGCGTTCCGGCTCGGCTCATTATTGAATATGGTCAGGTGACCACCTGGAACGCCAATCGTCCTCACGGGTTTGGCGTGCTGAACCCCGACACCTTCGCGCCCTATCCTAAAAACCCGGTGATCGGTGCATTTTTCAGGGAGATAGACCGCGCTGACGAACTGGGTTCCGGTATGCGCAAGATGATGATGTACGGCAAAAAGTACGGCGGAGCGGATCCGCAACTCATCGAAGGTGACGTTTTTCGCATGATCATCAGTGTGCCGGAATTCAGCGCAAAAAAAGAGGAGATGGCTGAAGTTGTACAAGATGGGGTGTATGATGGGGTGCATGACACAAAATTGACTGAAACGATGAAGAAGATTTTAGTGCTACTGGCTGAGCAGAAATCAACTCCACAACTTCTGATGCAGCTTGGCTATACTCGAAGGACGCGTAATTATGCGGTGTCTATCACAAGGTTGCTGGATTTTGAATTGATCGAAATGACCTTGCCAGATACGCCACGAAGCAAGAATCAGCAATACCGTCTGACTGAGAAAGGTAAGCTCTTGATAGATAGGATTTGATGAAATAAGACACGTTAGCGTAAATTTTTCAATGTGTTCCTAAATACGTCCGCGCCGCGGACGCAATTCGACCTCCAGATTTCATGAAGTGCTATGCCCTTGCCACGGACTACCGGGAAGAGTCGATATCAAACGCGTCATGACATCATTAAATGCGATGGTAAAATCCCAAGAGGTTTCTGCTGTCAGTAATGGGGTAATATCTCCAGAAAATTGCGGATCCTCTTTTTTCTCCAAGAGGTTTTGTTCAAACAGTGCACGGGTGATTTGGTGGTCAGCATATTCCATGTACTTCAGAAAAGAGTCAATTATCAGTTTTGTGTCAGGTGGCTGATTTGTTTTGTTGAGGGAATACCAAAGATCAAACAAGTCACGTCCTTTTTTGCGTTGGTAGAGCGCTCGTAATTTTGTTCCCAGAAGTTCTTCGAGAGAATAGGTCAGAATCGTGGTATTGCCAGTGAACCAGCGTGATTTGATTGCAAATGGGTGTTGCTGAAAGCCCTGAATGGTAAAATGCTCACGAGTGTTTATTTCTATCTTGAGCCGTAAAGGCAGGTTATCTTCAGAAGTAAATCGGTAAAGCAGTGTCACCCGCCCTTCGGTGCGCTTGCGTTTCGGTTCACCCAACCAATGATCGAGGCGCACTCTCAACGCGTCAATGATCGGTCCGATAGCGCCACCTTTTGCCTGAACAAGATCAATATCCTCTGAATATCGACTGGCGGCATGTGCAGTTTGAAGAGTGCCGTTCCTCCCCGAAAGGCGAGACTTTCCGCCAGAAAAGGGTTACTGAATATTTCTACAAGAGCCCGACAAATAACGAGATCCTGTTCAACTTGTGAGGGCTGTGACCATGGTGCGTTTTTGCGCCATTCAATGATGTAGGCTTGAGGTATCAAATCTCCGCCTCCACTTTGCTGTTGACGTAGATTTGCCAGCGCTTGTTAAACCTGGCGCCCTTGATTGTGGCTGATGGTAGAAGGGGTGAGCGTACAGGATTTTTGGCGTTGACATACCCTGCCAATGGCTGCCATGTCTCCTCAGAACCAACGGTTTCCAATAAATATCCCAGCCGCTGCACCCAGGTTATCGGCGACAGTTCAGCAACCGTCACCAATTTTTCGGGATCAAGTACTTCGACCAGCTCCGACAGCACGGTGGCAACATTGTCCAGCCACCCACAATGCCTGTAGTATCCCGCAAGATCAAAGGCGGTAGCTTCAGGCGTTGAGAGCTTCAGAATGCCGGTTACGGTGTTGCGTGGTTGAGTTGGAATAGCCTCAACATTACCTCTTACGATGAAGTTGACCTGGACTTTGCCGGATATGATGGTTCTTCGCGGTTTGGCTACCATTACCTGAAAAACCTGGGGTCGATGATGAGCGGCACCATGGTATTCGGCAGCACTCAAAAGTCCGACATAATAATATTCACCCAAGTAGTTCATCAGATCAGGGATAAACTGCTCTGCCGGACGGCATCCAAGCGAACGATATTCAGGGGGGACAATCACATAAAACCCCTGATGAGGCATGGCGATTTCTCCCTTTTTCATCAAACGGCGTAAGGCCGACTTGAGTGCAGCAGGGGACGAGTTGATCTTTTGCTCAAGCTGGTTGAAACTGAAGCTGGAGATTCCTTCAGTGGCGAATTGTGAAATTTTCTCGGACAGCATACTATTGTTGCATGTATTATTTGCAAAAAGTATTATTTATTGTTTGAATTTGCAAATTATATATGCGTTCTGAGTGGGTGATGTATGGTAAAAAGTGCGGTAGCGCAACTCATTGAAGGGGATGTTTTTGGCATGATCATCAGTGTGCCGGAATTTGGAGAAAAAACATCAAACACTCTTCGGCGTGATCCAGAGTCGGGGCCAGATTCGATTTTTGAAAGAGTCATCAAGGAGTTGCTCATCGGCGCTCGATCAAAATCCGAATTGGCTGCTGCGCTTGGTCACAGGACGGTATCAGTATTACAATCTTACGATCTGTCATGATGACAATCTAACAAAACAACAATACAACAAGTCGCCAGGCAAGAGGAGAGATGGATGTTTGATGAATTTGCAGTATATATCCGATTAGGGAATAAGCTATTTCGCTCGGCAGTTGAAGCGCAACTTCAATATTTAAAATAATTTGCAATTGCGTCCGCACTGCGGACGCAATTGCACTGTTCTCGGTTCAATCTGGTGGAATCTCAATAATCGGCGAGTGACGAAATGGCACTCAAAAATTCAAAATGCTACAAGAAGGAGACTGCTCATGACAGAAGAACAAACACTCATTGCCTTTGAAAATACGCCAATTCGTCGTGACTTCGATGAGGCTACGGAAACCTGGTACTTCTCGATTGTCGATGTCATCGCCGTTTTGAGCGAAAGTGTCAATCCGCATGATTATTGGTTCAGGATGAAGGTCAGGGTAAAAAGTGACGATGGACTTGAACTGTCGACAATTTGTCGACAGTTGAAAATGAAGGCTCCTGATGGGAAAATGAGAGCAACAGATTGCG